>JAJYFP010000096.1 GCA_021790855.1 Actinomycetes bacterium | reverse complement strand
GGTACGTTAAAGATTGAGATGAACTTTTTGCCAGACGTCTATGTGACATGTGAGGTGTGTAAAGGGGCTAGATACAATCGCGACACCCTAGAGGTCCAGTGGAAAGGCAAGAGTATCTCAGAGGTCTTATCTCTTGCCATCAGTGAGGCTCTTGAGTTTTTCTCTAACCAACCGAGTATTACCCGATACCTTCAGACCATGGACAAGGTGGGACTCGGTTACTTACGACTTGGTCAATCAGCAACCACACTTTCAGGTGGCGAAGCTCAGAGAGTAAAGCTAGCTACAGAGCTAGCCAAACGCCCTACTGGACATACGGTCTATGTGTTAGACGAACCCACGACTGGCTTACACTTTGAAGATGTAAGAAAACTTTTGCTCGTTCTTCACTCCCTGGTTGACCAGGGGAACACTGTAATTGTAATAGAACACAACCTAGACGTTGTTAAAACCGCAGACTGGGTAATCGATCTCGGACCAGAAGGGGGAGATCTCGGTGGTGAGGTAGTAGCTTTCGGTACCCCAGAGGAGGTAGCCTCTGGTGCTTTAGGGTACACCTCCTCGTACTTAAAGGACGTCTTGGAGCGCTAACTCCAACGAAGAGATGGGTGTTGAAGTTTGACTGTAGAAAAGCCTGCAACCTCTTTAATTCCAGAAGGACCCGGGTCTTATATCTTCAAAGACCACGACTCTCGGGTCATCTACGTTGGGAAGGCAAAGTCGTTAAGGTCTCGAGTGTCGAGCTACTTTAACAACGAAACACAGTTGCCGATAAAGACCCAGGCGATGTTGGCCTCTGCTTCGTCGATCGAGTGGATCCAGGTAGCTAGTGAGGTTGAGGCTTTGATCCTTGAGTACAGTCTTATCAAGGAGCATCGACCGCGATACAACGTCCGATTACGCGACGATAAATCGTATCCGTATCTAGTCGTGACAACGTCAGAGACCTGGCCAAGAGCACTGGTGACGCGAGGAGCTCTTCGTCGTAAGGATAAGTACTTCGGGCCATACCCACAAGCGGGAGCTATTCGTGAGACTTTGGATCTTTTGATCAAGACTTTTCCCATTCGGAGCTGTTCTAATACAAAGTTCTCTCGCCAAGAACGAATAGGGAAACCGTGCCTGTTGTATCACATCGATCGATGTTTAGGCCCATGCATCGGAGCGATCGACAAGGATACATATAAAGAGACAGTAGATGGACTGGCAAGAGTCCTCAAAGGTGACTCGGAGTGGATCGTAAGACGCCTAGAGAGCGATATGACAAAGGCTGCTGAGCGTTTAGAGTTTGAGACTGCGGCTAGGATTAGGGACCGTCTCGGATCGTTGCGCACTGCAGTGGCAAAGCAAGAGATCGTGTCTGCTCAAACCGACAACTTCGACTTGTTGGGATACTTCGATGACGAGTTAGAGAGCTTCGGTCAGCTCATTCTTGTGCGCAAAGGGAAGGTAGTTGGAAGAGCGAGCGTCGCCTTGGACAAGGTTGAGAACCTAGAACGACCCGTGGTGGTAGCGAAGCTTTTAGAGGCTTTCTATGAGGACGTGGTGTCTGACGTCCCAGCAGTGATCTTCGTCCCCGAACCTCCAGAGGATCTAGAGCTGTTGGTTCGGTGGTTAGCTAAAAAACGTAGTGGCAACGTTGAGATAAAGGTTCCGAAGCGAGGTCAGAAACTTTCTTTACTGAAGATGGCCGAGACCAATGCGAAGTTCGAGTTTGAAAGATCAAGGACGAGGAGGGCAACGGATCACAACTCTCGATCTGAGGCGTTGGTTGAGCTTCAGCTCGCTTTAGGGTTGAAAGAGGCGCCGCTTCGTATCGAGTGTTACGACATGAGCCACCTCCAAGGTACTAACTACGTAGGATCGATGGTCGTAATGGAAGATGGCTTACTAAAGAGACCTGATTATCGAAGGTTCAAGGTGTCATCTCCAAAAAACGATGACTACGGAGCTATGGAAGAAGTACTGAAAAGGAGACTTTTAAGAGATGATGATGGGTCTAGGTTAAAAGAGTCAGCGCTTACGACTCCGCATCGAACCAAGAGATTTGCTTACGCACCTAACCTGATAGTGGTGGACGGTGGGAAAGGACAGCTGAACGTTGCCGTGCGTGTTGTACATGAGTTAGGTTTGACGGGTAAGGTCGAGCTTGCGTCTTTAGCCAAGGAGTTTGAAGAGATCTATGTTCCTGGTAAGGATGATCCGGTGCGACTACCTAGGAGCTCGGAAGCGCTTTTCCTTATGAAACTGCTGAGAGATGAGGCTCATCGTTTTGCGGTAACATTTCACAAGTCGCTTCGAGCAAAGGCAGTAAAGAAGAGTTTTCTCGACGACATTACTGGCCTAGGTGAACGAAGAAGAGCGCTCCTGCTCTCTAAGGTTGGCTCGGTGTCGAAGGTGATATCTGCTACTGACGAGGAGGTAGCTTCTTGGACGTTTCTGCCGCATGATGTCAGGGATCGTCTTCAAGAACAGATCAGCATGCGGAGGTAGTATGGGCTTGAGCGCGTTAGCCTTGAGATGTGGACGACTATCTGAAAAATAGAGAGATGGAACTTGCCAATCAGGAGCTTTGGGAGAGTCATGCTAAGTGGTGGCAGGAGAACTTTTCAGAAGGTGCTGATCCTGAGTATGAGGAACAGATCCTTCCAATCGTAGAGCAGTGGGCAAAAGGCCACACGTCGGTTCTTGAGGTTGGAACTGGCGAAGGTCAGGTGCTCAGGAGAGTGCTAACGACCACATCAGATTCGCTTCGGCTCGTGGTTGGCTTGGACCCAGCTCTAGCGCAGGTAGAGGTTGCAAAGACTCGTTCTAGCGGCGTCTCTTTTCTAAGGGGTAGCGCACCTCAACTGCCGTTCCTCCGCGATAGTTTTGACTTAGTGGTTGCATGCTTAGTCTTTGAACATATTTTGGAGGTGGACGAGGCGATCTCTGAGGTTGCCCGAGTTTTAGCACCAAAAGGAACGTTTATATTTCTTTTAAACCATCCACTCTTGCAGACTCCAGGTAGTGGTTGGATAGACGATCATATCCTAATGGAACAGTATTGGCGCATCGGTGAGTATCTAACGGAGGATGTCTCGATAGAAGAGGTGCAAAAAGACGTATTTATCCCATTTGTTCATAGGCCGCTATCTAGATATGTGAATCTCTTGGTACAAAACGGTCTATACATAGAGGAGATGCTTGAGCCGCCTCCTCCTAAAGGATTTCTCGATCAAGCCTGGGAGTACCAAGAAGCGGCCTCCATACCTAGGCTGCTTGCGCTGCGATTTTCCGTCGCAGCTTCTTTGGAAGATATAGGGTGGTTTGTTATCGATAACATGCCTCCTGCTCTAATGTCTAAAGTAGTAGAGCTCGCTGAGTCCATGAAAGACCCGTCACCTCCGCTAGGGCTCGTCGTTGGCAGGGAGGTAGCGCTAGATATAACGTCACTAGTAGAGACGATAGAGCTATTGAAAGAACAGGTACCCTCGACGAGAGTGGCCTTTTTAGACGCCTCTGACGATGCGCTGATCCAAAGGTACGAGGGAACGAAGAGGCGACATCCCGTCCCTGGCGACAGCGTGCTTGAGTCGATACATAAAGAACGTGAGATCCTCTCCAAGGTAAAAGATCTTGCTGATATAGTCATAGACTCCTCGGATCTCTCAGTTCACGACCTGAGGTCTCGGGTATATGAGGTCTTTGCCGCCGATGGTGGAACGGCTGAGATGAGGGTCGTCATCAACTCTTTTGGATACAAATACGGCCTTCCGCGAGATGCAGATCTAGTGTTTGACTGTCGCTTTTTACCGAATCCCTACTGGGACAAGTCTCTAAGAGAACAGACAGGTCTCGACCACGGGGTAAGGGAGTTTTTGTTAGCTCGATCAGAGGTAATAGAGTTTTTAGGGATCCTTGAGTCCTTTGTTGGGTATCTTTTGCCTAAGTTCAAACAAGAAGGAAAGTCCTACCTATCGGTGGCGATTGGTTGTACTGGTGGTAAACACAGGTCTGTGTTCTTAGCTGAAGAGCTACGTAAGTGGATCGAGTCTTCGGGTGGTCAAGTCTCAGTTCGACATCGCGACTTTGAGAAGTAGTGGTGCAAAGAGTTGGGTGATTCGGTAAGGCAAGTCCCTGAATTAAAGATAGATAACGTATGCGTTATCGG
>JAJYFP010000095.1 GCA_021790855.1 Actinomycetes bacterium | reverse complement strand
AATGGAAAGATTCACGAACAGACGAAAAGGGGATGTGATGGTCGGATCGTTATAAAGGTCAATGGTCTTGTTGACCCTGAGATGGTGGACGAACTCTACCTTGCATCTCAAAGCGGTGTCCGAGTTGACCTAATCGTTCGGGGGATCTGTTCTTTACGTCCGGGTCTCGTGGGCCTTTCAGAGACGATCACTGTAAAGTCAATAGTGGGATCGATGCTTGAGCATTCAAGGATCTACTGCTTCGGCGGTATAGATGAGAACGACTCTGAGGTATACCTAGCGTCAGCAGACCTTATGTCTAGAAATTTGGATCGTCGGGTCGAAGCGATGTTTCCGATCGAAGAAGAAAACGCTAAGAGAAGTGTGATTGAGACGCTAAATCTCGAACTCATGGACGATACTCGTTCTTGGACTTTAGCAGGGGACGGAAGTTGGCATCGAGTTTTGGCAACAACGGGAGTTCACTCCCAGCGTCGGTTGGCTGAACTAGCCTTAGACAGAACGAAAGCAAGCTTTGTGAGGAGAAAAAGTGCTGGAGCGTGAGTACAAGCTTGAGTTCGAAGGCAAACATGTCAAAGACGACCTAGACCCTTTAGAGCTGACCTCAGGACTGGGTCTAGTGCCGGGTGCCTCTGGGAGTAAGGATCTTGTGTCGATCTACTTCGACACCGACGACTTTCGACTTCTTCGCCTTGGTGTTGGGTTGCGATTCAGATATGCGGGAAAACAAGAGGATACCGCCCCTGCTTTGGAGGGGGTTTGGGGTATTAAGACAATACCCTTACTTGTAGGTTCAGGAGCTGTAGCTCGCCAAGAGTTTGAGGAAAGGGGGGTTGCAGCTCATCCTCCAACTCTGCTCTTTGAGCCCTTGAACTTTCTTCTCGGCTCACTTGAGGGGCTCTCAAAGATAGCAGAGATATATAATCATCGAAGCTGGATCCGATTTAGCCAAGGAACGCTAGAGGCCTTTGAGATCGACAAAGACAGAGTAGAGGTGCGCTATCCACATCCACAACGTTATCTTGAAGTTGAAGTTGAGGCGCTAGACCCTAGGGGCTATTCGCTTTGTGACAAAGTCGCAGCGGCTATGGCTTCTTTCGGTGGAACTTTGACCTCTAGATCGAAGCTTGAAAAAGCACTCTCAACTTCAGCGCATGCTCCGTTAGAGGTTCCACGTTCCCTCGGAGATCTCAATGGTGTTGAGGATCTCAGAAAAGCTTTAGGGTTTGAGCTCTGGCTCCACAAGAACACCAAGACTCCCTACGGCGAGTATATAGAGCAGTTGCTTATCGCTTCGGCGATCGGAGTCTTCGTAGAACATGGACAACGAACGGAGATATACTGGGTAGCCCTTGGTTTTTTGCTCTTGGCTAAAGACCTTGACCTCCAAGACGTTTCTGCCAAGATAGACTTGGTGCTCAATTGGGTGCTTGACCTTTTGCTCATCGGAGATTCGGTGAACTCGGTAGATCACGTCAGTTCAATAGTATCTGAGGTCGGCCGTCAGCTCCCCATAGATACTGAAACCTACTGGGTCTATGAACTCTCACCGCTTGAGTACGTGAGACAGGTGCTAGATAGGGGAGTGTTTACGTCTGCGAATAGACTCTTAGAGATGGCGGGTGAACTTCAACTAGGTGCGGTGGCTTCGCTAAAGGAGTATCTGTTATCGTAGGATGCGTGTGAACAACTCAACTGACGACATGGAAGATAACCATCTCTATCTAGGCGCACAATCTACAGTGGAGCCGATCGTTGGAGCACTGGATCTAGGCTCTAACTCCTTTCATGCTCTTGTAGTTCGAGTGAAGCGAGATCGGACCTTCGAGGAGCTTTACTCGGAGAAGGTCATGTTACGACTAGGTGAAGAGGTGGCACGGACAGGTGGTCTCTCTAGCACTACTATCGAGAGGTCTGTGGAGGCGGTTGCGAACTTAGTGAGAGCTGCTTCTTTAGTCAAGTGTTCGATCTTTGTTGCTAACGCAACTGCGGCCTTTAGAGAGGCTGAGAACTCATCGGAACTTATCGACGCTATTAGAGATCGTTGCGGGGTAAAGGTCCATGTGATCTCAGGTCACCGGGAGTCTGAGCTAATATTTCGAGCCGTTCGAGCTTCGGTACATTTTGGGAAGGCGCCGGCCCTTGTCGCTGATCTAGGAGGCGGCTCTTTGGAGTTCGCTATGGGTGATCAGGCGCAGATGTACTTTGGGGTGTCGTTGCGGTTGGGAGTAGGACGTCTTATGGCTCGATTTCCCAGTAGTGACCCACTTACGGTTGATGAGATCTCTAAGGTTGAAGAGTATCTTTCGACCCATCTTGAACCTGTACTGTCTAAGGCATCTGACTATAGCCCTGGGAAACTAGTCGTCTCCTCTGGAACATTTAGTTCTTTAGCGAGAATCAGTTACTTGAATCTAGATGGCATCACCACATCTGTCGTTGGGAAGGACATAAACGGGCTTTCCTTACCTCCAAAAAACTTGGACAACTTAGAGGAGATTATTCTTAGGAACTCGGCTACAAAACGGCTTAAGGTTCCTGGCGTGGATGCAAAACGAAACGATCAGCTTCCTGTTGGCTACTTGGTTTTAAGGAGCATCCTTCGTTACTTGAAAGTAGAAGAGATCCAGGTGTCACAGTGGGCTCTGAGAGAGGGTATGATCCTTGACTACGTCGATACGATGGCCGACTTTGAATTTACACACGATGAGGATTCGTTGAGGATCGGTTCAGTACTGACCTTTCTTGGAAAGTTCGGCGGGTTCAACTCTCATGCACGCCAAGTGAGAAAGATCGTTAGGGAGTTAGCCTTAGGACTCAAAGATGAGATCGGGTTAGACGCCTCTGACGTTGAGATCTTAGAGTTTGCGGCCATGGTACACGATGTTGGTAACTTTATCTCAGCGACTCACCACGATCGACACTCAGCATACCTTGTGGAAGCGGCTGACCTGAGGGGATTCACTTTTGACGAACAACACCTTATGGCGGTCCTTTGTCGATACCATAAAAAGGGTCAACCTAAGGCGGAAGATTATCCGATTCTGTCGACGCTTAGTGCGAGGAGTCTTGAGAAGCTTACCCCCATGTTGGCTCTGCTACGCGTTGGTGATGCCTTGGACCGCTCGCACCAAGGCATCGTAGAAAGCTGTTCAGTGACTTTGAAAGACGCTACTTTTGAGCTTTCTCTGTCGGTTACAGGGGATGCTACGTTAGAGCTGTACGGTATTCGGCGAAAAGGGTGGCTGTTGGAAGAGGTCCTGTCGAGAACACTTGAGATTAGAGTACTTTAGATTCTCCCCGGGGAAGGCGATAAGAGATGGCGACGGGCAAGACTGCTACTCTAGGTCGGGTGGAGTGTCGATCTTGTCGAGTTCCATCGTTACATCTTCAGGTGCCTTGCCTGAGGAGAGTTTGAGGGATATGTAAGATACTACTCCGACTGGAATTGGAACCCAGAAGTTAAACAGACGCCAAGTAATGACCCCAAGTATGGCGATGCCTCTGGGAACTCCGAAGAACTGTACGAGAACTAAGGTCGAAAACGCTTCAATGACTCCGAGTCCCGAAGGCGTGATCGGTATTACTGCCATGACGTTCGCTACGCTGTAGGCAACTAGAAGGTAGTCCGGATTTACTACCTGTCCAAAAGCTGCCAGCATAACCCATAGACTTGCGGCATCTAACAACCAGTTCAAAGTTGCCCAGACGGCGGCTCTTCTAAGCAGCCTTGGATCCTCCATTAAGCCAACCAGACGCTGAGCAATGCGCTCAAAAGACCTAGTGAGATCTAAGCGACTTAAAAGTGGTATGTGCTGTGTAACTCGTGAGAGTACCTCGAGACCGCGTTTCTGTCCCTTTGTAAATAGGTACATTAGTGATGCAACTAAAGCGATTAGGACTGCTCCAAGTAGTGCGACGGTTAGGTAGAGCTTGTTGAATCCCGCAAATGGAATCGAAACGATGAGCGATATCCAAAGGAGTGCGTTTAGAACTAGAGCAGAGCCGATTCCTTGCGTGGCGATCGCAAAACCGGTGTCGGCACCTGAGACGCCTGCGGAGTTCATGAGTCGGAGCGATAGCCCAGCACCGGAGGCGGTACCGCCAGGAAGAACGTGAGAAACTGACAGAGATGCGAGGTCTATACGAAGAATGTGGGAGTAGTT
>JAJYFP010000094.1 GCA_021790855.1 Actinomycetes bacterium | reverse complement strand
ATGAACATCTAGTAGTCACACAACTGGGGTTCGAACCGGTCGGATATGTCATGGGAACGTCGATTTATCATGTGGGACTACAAGTTGCTGCGTGGAACACCTCGCAAGAGCTTAGTGTCTTGTCACAAGCGATGTACAATGCCAGAGAGTTCGCTATTGAGCGAATGCGCAGTGAAGCGGACGCCTTGGGCGCTGATGGGGTCATCGGAGTTCACCTTGACATAAACATGTACGCGTGGGGGCAAGATGTCCTAGAGTTTGTTGCTCAAGGCACAGCGGTTCGAGCCAAAGATGAGTCTCAGAGTTGGAGGCTTTCTAACAATAAGCCCTTTACATCAGACCTGTCTGGCCAACAGTTCTACACTTTGGTCCAAGGCGGGCACTTTCCCGTCGAGTTTGTAATGGGATCTTGTGTCTATCACGTCGCCCACCAGGGAGCTTTCCAAGCTATGCGGCAAAGCTTCATCAATCAAGAGATTACTCAATTCACCGAAGCCGTGTACAGCGCTCGAGAACTTGCTATGACGCGAATGCAGGCTGAAGCCGACGCCGTGTCCGCTCATTCGATCGTCGGTGTAAGAGCCATGGTCTCTAACCATATCTGGGGTGAACATGCGACAGAGTTTTTATCGCTAGGCACAGCGGTTCGCAAAATAAGCGAAGAATCTACGACTCTGGAAATTGGATTCACAATTCCCCTTGACGGGGTTTAGAAACACTGAGACAAGCGTCGGAGTTGAGTCGACCCACAAGTAACCGTCCATATCGGCTTTGATCTGTTAAAAACGCAAGGCGGTATTATTTTCATGAACTAGTTGGGGTCTGCAAAAGGGAAAGGGCCTGTATTGGAACGAAGAAACGCAGCCGTCGTCGGACTAGGACAACTGGGGAGGGTGACCGCAGAGGGTTTGCTCTCTTCGGGTTGGACAGTGACAGGGTATCGCCGACATGAGGACGACTATGAGACGCTCGACAACGTCCAACTGGCCGTCATAGCTACAGGAGAGGACGACCTATTATCAACTCTGTCCTCTACGCCTCGATCTTGGCGAGACTCAAAAACTGTACTTTTACAAAATGAACTTCTACCAGCTCAATGGCAGTCATGTCATGTCGTAGACCCAACGATATTTATAGTGTGGTTCTCTAAGAAACCCGGACAGACCATTCGTGAGTATAGACCATCTTTACTCTTCGGTCCCCGTTCAAAAGAGATGGCAATGGCCATGGAGATGGTCGGAGTAGAAACAGAGTTCATTCCGAACGAAGAAGAACTTATTACAGCGCTCATAACCAAGAATACCTACATATGGACGCAGAACCTCGTTTCGTTAGCCGTTGCAGATCCACTGGCAAGCTCAGTGCTTAACCAGTACCGTAATACATTTGACAGTATTATTTCAGAAGTTATAGCCACTCAGGAGTTAAGCGTCGGCATACGCATCAACAGGGAGTCTGTGACCAAAGAGGTACTTGAAGTCATCTCAAAAGATGGTGACAAAAAGTTGGGAGGGAGAACCGCAAGGGCTCGGCTTCAAAGACTTCTAAAACTCGCATCCTCTGTTCAACTCGACGCACCTACATTACTATCAATAGAAGCAGAGCTCTCCCCTCTTTAGAAAGCGCACAGACAGCGGCCGAAGGCGAGACGAAGGGTCGTAAGCGAGTTACATTCGCCACACCCCAAAGTTCTTGGCGAAGAGCCTGAGTATAGTATTATCTACAAAGTAGAAAGGTAGTAGATTGAGTGAAGATCAAGCAAAGATTGCATTTTTAATACTTTCAGAGGATCCCGCGAGAGTGATACCTGGATTAGTTTTGGCTTCAAGGTTGAAGGAAAATCGCGGCGCCGACGTCAGAGTAATGTTCTTTGGCCCAGGTGTTAAATTAGCCGCTAGCGGTAAGATCGATGAGCAGATTAACGTCCTGCGTAACGTTGGTGTACTTCCAAAGGCGTGCAAGGGTAACGTCGAGCAGTACAACGTTCAAACCGAGATGGCAGAGAGGCCTATCGATCTGTTGGCAGCAGGTGCTGAAGTCCAAGAGTATCACCACTTAGGGTATACCGTACTTAGCTTCTAATTCAAACGGCAGTCGGGCACTACGAACCCTCAAAGCACTGCGCTTTGAGGGTTCTTCTGTCTAACTTTCCAATTACGTTCTTAGGGAGCGACTCTACAAAAACAACACTCTTAGGCACCTTGAAAGGGCTCAAGCGCCCACCGACGAATCTCCGTACCGTCTCTTCATCTAAGCTTCCGTCGGCAACTACGAAAGCAGTCACCTCTTCCCCCCACTCAAGTGACGGCTTTCCAACTACAGCAACCTCTAACACATTACTTATTCGAGAGATAGCCTCTTCAACTTCAAAGGGATGTACGTTGTGTCCTCCAGTAATGATCAAGTCCTTCTTTCTACCGTCAATGTAGAGGTAACCATCAACCATATGTCCAAGGTCTCCTGTTGCAAACGGTGTGCTAGAGGAGACAGCCGCTTCTATTTGACCATCTTCTGCCAAGTACCCCGAGAGCACGCCGGGACCACTAATGAGGATCTCTTCTTCATCTGTAAAGGACACATTTGTCTCCGGTAGCGGGATCCCAACCGACCCCCGTCGCTTCTCTCCTCTATATGGGTTTGAAGATATGATTAGAGTCTCCGTCATACCGTAACGCTCTACTACCGCTTTACCCGAGGTTTCAAATATGTCTTCAAACAGAACTTGAGAAAGCGGCGCAGATCCGCTCACAACAAGCCTCGCATATGAAAGTGCATCTGCTTTGCCGCTAACCAAAAGCCGATGGTACATAGTGGGTACGCCAAAGAAAGTGTTGACATCTCGACTCCTTAAGAGCTGTTCCAAGACGGCTGGGCTATAACGGTCTTCGACGTATACCGACGCCCCAACGCTCAACGCCCCGTATAAACCCACTACAAGTCCGTGTATGTGAAAAAGCGGAAGTGACAGATAGAGAGAGTCCTCAGAATTCAGTTCCCACAGTGCCGCTAACGTTCGTAAGTTCCAAGAGATTGATGAGTTGGATATGGGAACCCCTTTGGGAGCAGCCGTGGTTCCTGAGGTAAACGCGATTAAAGTGGTGGACTCCGTCGACCTGCCATAGGCGGCAACCCCACACATAGAAGGTTTCTTAGCATCTTGATACAGCCATTCACCATCTGCAACTTCAATATCTGACCGTTTTTTTAGGTAGCGGCTAATCTCTGCATTGAACGAGATAAACAGTTTAGGTTTTGCAGTGGTGACAATGTGAGCAAGTTCGTCAAGAGACAGACTTGGATTGACAGGAACTAGGGTACACCCAGCTCTGACAAGGGCAATATTTAATATGACAGCTGCCTCACAGCTTTTTGCCATGATGGCAACTATCGTACTTCGGTCAAGTTCAAACCGGTCTGAAAGATAACTCCCAACCTGCAATGTAGCCGCGTCAAGTTCTCCATAAGATATTTTTTTATCCTTAAAGATAAGCGCATCTCGTAAACGTCTATTACTCCAGTTGTCGCTCCATAGCCCTAGAAACGACTCACCGCCTACCACTTACACCTCCAAACGACCCTCGAACTTGAAGGCGTCCAATCGCCTGATACTACTTATATTAGAACCTACACATCTGATCTCACGAAGAAGTTCGAGATACAATAGCTCAGGCCAGGTAAAGATGTACAGATCTTTGGCAAAGTGTATCGTATGCGAAAAAGCATAACCGGTACTCGTATTAACTCAGATTAAGTCCGGAGAGGTCCAGATGATCTAATACCTGCTCCAGTTGGTCCACGTCGACCGTGCCCTTCGCGACCGAACCTTGCAAGAAGCGGACCTGATGTCGTACAACCTCAAAGTCTCCCGGTGAGTTCACATCCATCGCTACAAGTTTACTAGACAGTGAGCTTGACAGAGCAGTGAAGGATGGTACCAACGGTCCTATCCTATCCCAACTATGTACTCCTGGAGAAAGCTTCAAAAATGTCGGAGATACATCGTATAATGACACCAACGAACCAACATCATCGTGCATCTCAACCGCGATAGAGTAACGCTTCTCGCGAAGTGAACCAAACACTCCTCGCTGATCTACATCCTTGAGATATTCAAGCGCCGAATGATCTAACTCCAAGATCACAGTCGCAATCTCTAAATAGTCGCGTTCTTTCAATAC
>JAJYFP010000093.1 GCA_021790855.1 Actinomycetes bacterium | reverse complement strand
ACGTTCAGACGACCTCTGTGCGCCATTCCAAGTACGGCTTCTGGTAATCCGTTCGCCGCTGCTAACGTCAAGACCTCATCCAAGAAGGCTATCGCCGACTCGGCACCTTCCAAGCCAAACCTCTTATGGCCGATATATCGAGTAGATAAAAACTTTTCAAAGGCTTCCGCTGCGTTTAAGCGCTCAAGAAGTCTGAGCTTTTCTGCCTTTGAAAGATCAAATGGAACGCCTTCCACTCTGTTTTGGATCCATCTCTTCTCATCAGGATCTTGAATATGCATATACTCAATTCCAACTGTACGACAGTACGCATCCCGGAGAATGTTCATGATTTTCTCTAGAGTAATGCACTCATACCCAGCCAGACCATCAGCATAAAACTCCCTGCTTAGATCCCATAGAGAAAGTCCATAGGTCTTAGGATCAAGCTCTTTTGAAGACACAGGCTTTTGCAAATCCAAAGGATCAAGCTTCGCCATCAGGTGCCCTCTTACTCTATAGTTATTGATGAGAGTCTGAACATGTACCTGTTTTACGAGTCGGTCATCGACTTTTCGAGCTATTGAGTCGTTCGTATCTAAAGACCACTCAACGGCTGGATAAGGAACCTCAAGTGAATCGAAGATTGACTGATAAAACGCCCCGCTTCGTAGAAGTTCGTCGATCGTCTTTAGAAACAGACCCGACTCCGCGCCTTGGATAATACGATGATCATACGTCGACGTCATCGTTACCGTCTTAGAGATCCCGAGTTCTGCAAGGATCATCGGATCTGACGCCTGAAAGTCAGCTCCATACGTTATCGATCCCACACCCACGATCGTCCCTTGACCACTCATTAGACGAGGCACGGAGTGGGACGTACCGATCGTACCGGGGTTTGTAATCGTCATAGTTGCGCCGGTAAAGTCATCGGGACTAATTTTGTTGGCTCGAACTTTTTTTATTAGAGCATCGTACGCACTCGCGAACTGTGCAAACGACATCTCACTAGCACCTCTAAGTACGGGAACGTAGAGAGCTCTACCACCATCTTTACGTGGTACGTCAACTGCCACTCCTAGATTCAACACCTCGTGACGTATCACTCCTGGCGTTCCCTTGCCATCGAAGTTCTCAACGAAAGTCGAGTTCATCTGCGGAACCGTTTCAACTGCTTTTACAATCGCGTAGGAGATTATGTGAGTAAAACTCACCTTCGCCGCCATCATCCGAACTAAGTGGTCGTTGATCATCGTTCGGTTGACCTCAAGTAGACGGGCTGGAACCTCCCGCACTGAGGTTGCCGTCGGCACATCTAATGAGGAGACCATGTTCTCCACGACCTTGCCAGCAACGCCTCGCAAAGCCACGGCTCCCTTAATCTGTTTCGGCTCCTGTTTCTTTTCCTCTTTAACTTTAACCTGAGCAACGGTCAACTCTGAAGTTGGAACTCCAACTTGAGGACTGTTTAGAAGCTCAGACTCCTTTTCTTGAATCTGATACCCTTGATCTGCGCTGCGTTCAAGGTGCTCAGACGCTCTCATCCCAGCGGCCACACTTTCTGAAACTTCGCGCAACAGCACTGCTTCCCCGATACCGTCAGCCGACTCAGGAGAAGAAAGGATCTTCGACTCAAGCGTAACAGGCGTTACACTATCGGAAAAAAACTCTCTCCAACTGGCAGGCACCAAGTTCGGATCCTTCAAAAATAGTTCAAGCATCTCTTCAGCAAGCCAATCGTTAGGACCAAAGGAATTTGCTGTGTTAGTTCGAGAGTTCTGTTCCACAGTTAATGATCGTAGTCAAAGTTCATGCAACTTTAAAATCATTTCATTGAGCAAGGTCACATTTTCAACCTTTAATTATCCAAAGAGAACACCACCCGCTTGCCATATCTACGATATCTCCACAATCAAAACTTAAGTGAACGGATCAACAAGTCGAAACTCAGATATGAAGACCAGTGAAGAGAGGGTGTCTACCTTTACATCAAGAGGTGTCCGTCGCCGAGTTGAACCGGGCGAAGGTTCGTCCTGCGCAAGATGTGGCGAGTCCATAAAGTTCTCCATGAAGGCGCCAGCCCACCAAATCATCGCCAACGTCTACGAGAATGGCGTATGGAATCGCGTAGAAAACTTTCACGATACCTGCTACCTAAGTGCTGGGCTTCCATATGGGAATGTGAAAGAGTAAGTTTAATTCACTCTGCAGCGAAACTAACCTTCACCAAAAGCCACAGCTCGGTCCGAAGAGCCGAGGAGAAGCGACTAGGTTACTCCACGTAGATTCCGACTGGAGAAAGCTGGATTGAACTCTAACATCTCGACTCGCCTTGCCAAAGCCGTCTGCGAACAGACGACCTCTCATCTAAGTGTCGCAGTGTTCAACGAAGACAGCAAGTTCGACCTACAGTTTCTCCTCATTCATGGAGCCATGGATAGGAAATCTTCCATGAAGAGGCTCGCTCAGAGACTCTCTCCTCACAAAGTAATAACCTATGATCGTCGGGGGTATGACGAGTCCCTCTTGCTTCGTCTTGAAAGCGATATCAAGGAGTTTTCACCCGAAGAACAAGTTGCAGATGTGTGGCGTCTTGCTGAAGGAAGACCTACCATCATCTTCGGCCACTCTATGGGTGGTACCTTTGCCCTACACTTTGCAACAGAGCTACCGCCTGACCTAGTAGCTCTCATCACCTACGAATCCCCTCTGCCTGCTGAGAACTGGTGGCCGATATGGATTGCAGAACCAAATGAGATAGATCGACCGATAAAGCCAGACGATGCAGGTCGGCGCGCCGAAGAGTTCATGATACAGATGCTAGGCAAGTCTCGATGGATGCGACTTCCCGAAGATTTCCGCCGAAGGCGACGAAACGAAGGGGTAACTCTGATAGCAGAGATGGCTTACCTAGCCTCAAAGGAGTATTCAATCCCCTATCGGGACATAGAGGTTCCCCTCTTTTCTTTAGTAGGTCAGTACGCCTCGGAAAGACACGTCCTAGCCCAGCAACACCTAGTTGAAAACGTACCTAATGTACTATCAGCCCAGGTTCTCGGAGCCCATCACGGAGCCCACATATCGAACTCCAAAGCCATAGCCCAGGTATGTAACTTCATGAGAGAGCTAACCGGTTACCAATAGCCTACAAAGACTACGGTCACAAACTTTTAGCTTAAAAACCGGTAGGGGCCACAGCTTCAGATGTATGGCCCGTCCCGCTCTGGCTCGCTACACAAGGTTACGATAACTCTAAATGCAAACTAGAAACTCTCTCACAGACTCCGTCGACAACCTGCCACTTTACTTCAAATATGTAAGGTAACTCTGTCAGAGTCCTAGTTATAGAGCACCAACGCCTCTCCTTCTTGGGTAACGATAAGACTTAGGTCACGTCGCTGGTTGTGCGTTCATTGGATAGAGTTATCAAACCTACATTTACATATGGATCTCACGCCTTTCAACGCTAGCACCCGAGAGATCCTTCGGTGCCGTCATGAATAGCGACGGCGATTCAGCCCGTCTAAGACCTAGGATTGTATTAAGGGTTCAATTCTCTACTTATTCGACACTATTTGTAAGAAGGTATCTATGAAGGTTGCCATTACTGGAAGTAGCGGTTTGATTGGACGCCATCTCAAAGATGAACTTTCACGCAACAACCACGAGATAGTCACCGTCAAACGGGTAAACGTTACACAAGAGAAGCCCGAAACGCTACCGTGGTGGGATCCTTACGACGGTACTGCTTACGTCCCTGACGATCTTGTCGTAGACGCAGTCATTCACCTTGGAGGCGAACCGGTAGCTTCAAGGAGATGGAACTCCGACATAAAGTCCAAGATCTACGCCTCCAGAGTCTACGGTACTCGGGGTCTTGTCGAGGCTATGACTAGAGCAAGTCGTCTGCCTCGTATCTTAATATCGGCTTCCGCAGTTGGTTACTACGGAAACCGAGGGGCGGAGCTGCTCACGGAGCACTCGACTCTCGGTACCGGCTTTTTGTCTACCGTATGTCGAGACTGGGAAGAACAAGCTAACAAGGCTCTGGACTTTGAGATTAGAACCTGCCTTATCCGAACAGGAATAGTGCTCGCAAAAGATGGCGGTGCCCTCGCAAAAGCAGCAATACCATTTAGAGTGGGACTCGGTGGACGTTTGGGGGACGGGAAAGCTTACATGCCATGGATTCATATCGATGACCATATAGCCGC
>JAJYFP010000092.1 GCA_021790855.1 Actinomycetes bacterium | reverse complement strand
GTTTTACTACTTCGAGATCTCCTTGGCGGCCTCTTTGTCAAGTATCCACGTTGTCTTCCGTGTTAGTAGTCTCGATGCGGGCGTGTCATTTGAACTGAGAACTCTGCGAATGATCCCCGCTTTGTTCGAGCCGCTCACCACAACAACAACTTGGCGGGCTCTCATTATGGCCGTGAAAGTCAGGGTCGTTCTTAGATGTCTGTTTGTTCCTGTGTTGTCGAAGTTGATATCTACGTACCTTGGTGACTCAAGCGCGTCTGAGTTGGGAAATAGAGATGCAATATGTCCGTCGAGACCGATGCCGAGGTGCACCACTGCATCTGCAATGTGTGTACGAACAAACTCTTCATAGCTTTTAGAGGCTCTTAGACCATACGCTCGAAGCTGGGACATGAGAACCTGATCTGAACGTTCAGGTTCTCTCTCCACGATTTGCCCTTCAAACGCCTTCGAGATCTCTGCGTCAAGGTCCGCTTCGATCATTGGCTTAAAGTTCGTAGCTGTGACTACCTGGGATCGAAGTTTTTCTAAAAAATCTTCACGAAAACAGTATTGGTTGGACTCTGTGCTGTTCGAGGGAACGACTCTCTCGTCTACCTGGGCGATGACAAGGTCGCTAAGTACGTTGAGAACTGTAGCCGTATCGATGAGTTGTGAGAATAACTTTGGCCCCGTCGATCCACCGGAGATGAAAAGACATGAAGCATCATGAACGCGTTCTGTTACGTAAGCGCCGAAAGCCTCTCCGATATCGTCTCCCACTACCAACTCAGGACTTTGCAACTATGATACTCTCCTCACCTATATAGCGGTTGCGAACTCCGTAAAGGCTGAGACCTCATGCGTTATGTAGCCTCGGGTCAACGGGGTTGTCTCTACTAAACTTACTCGACACTTAGATGGCGAATCGTAATGCACGTCGACCTCGTGAGTGCAGTGTCTTGAGGTCACCGTCCGCTTGAGCCTTAAACAGATCGCCAAAGGTGTAGTCCTGCCCGGGAATCGGTACAACTTCGTGCTCGATGTCTTCAATCAGTTGTGCCATGACAACTATATCTGGCCCCCCTTTATGAAGCTGACCGGTCGAGTGCAGAAAACGCGGACCCAGACCGTACGTCACTGCATGGGGCGCAAGGGACGCAGCAAGTTCTTGCTTTACTGCGAAGCCTTCTAGATAACGTTGCGGATCTATAAAAGCTCCAACGGTGACATAGTCGCCATCTCGTACTTCCTCTGAGATCTTTTTATCTATCGTAGAGATATCTAACGGCCTAGAGGTAATGTAGTCGTTGGATTCGAGAATCGACTTGGTGGCGGCCTTGGCGGCTGCCACGTCTGGTTCATTGAACGGATCTATGCCAAGTAGCGACCCGAGCATAGCTGTCGTCGCCTCCCACTCAAATATCTTGGCGCCTAGTTCACTAAGGTCGTTAGGTGCTAAGTTTACCCTACTTCTATCGGAACTCTCTGGGTTCTCGTCATTTGGAACTGGAATGAACCCTGTACCCGATTTGCCTAAAGACTCTGCGACAAGCTGTTCCAACCACATAGGAACCTTATCTTGGGTTGGTGGGGCATCTATGGATAGTTTATTCTTGCCATGACCGAACTCCTGGAACAGATCTTTGGCATTAGACTCAGCTAACTCTAAGTCAGCCTTTTGGGCACCACTAAAGGGTGCTATTACATCGTCAATAGATGTGGCTAAAAACGAAAGAGCAACTGTTCCAAATCCTGTAAGTACTGAGTATCTACCGCCGACATCTTTTGGAGTCGTTACTATACGCCTTATGCCACGTTCTTTCCCTTTGTTCTGGAGAGGACTATTTGAGTCGCTTACGATCACGAAGCGATCGGGCTTCCCGATCCTGTCCCACAAGAATTCGAAGATCGTATCAACCTCTGTCGTGGTTCCCGATTTGGATGCAAGAACAACAGCGGTATCTGTTGTAGGCAAGGAGGCTATAACGTTGGGGTGAGTTGAATCTACGAAGATCAAGTTCCGCCCGTTTTGCGGTCCTTGGCTTGACTTTTGTTGGGCTAACGTCATAGCGCCTAGAGATGATCCGCCCATTCCTACATAGATTATGTTATGTTGATCGACCGAGTTGGTCATTTCAAAGACGCTCTTTAGCTCTTCCGGTGTGGTGCTCGGTAGATCTAACCAGCCCAACCGGTTGTTGGCAACAGAACTTGGAATCCATAAATCTAGGTCTCTTCTCATCAACCTTTCAACTAATTCTCCCACGATGTCCTCCTAAATACGATCGATGCGCGACGCTGTCTTGTTTGAAGTGAACCGAGTGGGTCACTGAATCTACTACTTGCACTAAAGTTCTGATAGCTTCTTTTCTAATAGTTTGAGAATCTCGACATGGGACCCTTTAAAGGCTTCGACACCTTCATCTTCGAGTTCGAGTGCGACCTTGTCTAAGTCAACCCCTAAATTCGTCAAATCTTTAAGGTAAGTGTTTGCAGAGTCTATGTCTTCGAGTAATGAAACGCTCGGTCGTCCGTGATCTTGATATGCGCGCAGTGTTGCTTCAGGCATTGTATTGACAGTGTTCGGCCCGATCAAGTTATCGACATAGAGAAGGTCGGGGTAGTCTGGATTTTTTGTCGACGTCGAGGCCCAAAGCGGTCTTTGTACTTGAGCTCCTTTCTCTGCAAGGGCGTTCCATCTAGAAGAGGAGAACATCTCTAAAAAGTCTTGGTAGGCTAGTTTTGCAGTAGCTACCGCTGCCTTTCCAGCGAGTTCTCCTTGGTAATTCTTTCTAGAGAGTATCGAATCTACCTTCACATCCGTTCTTGAGATGAAAAACGATGCAACTGAGGCAAGGTGACGGAGATCGCTGTTGCCGTTTTGCAAGTACTCCTCAAGTCCAGCTACGTAGGCCTCCATTACCTCCCGATAGCGGACCCGAGAAAATATCAAGGTGACATTCACAGAGACCCCCTGTGCAATAACATCTTTTACAGCAGAGACGCCTTCTTTAGTCGCCGGTATCTTTACGAGTAGATTAGGAGCACCGATTCGTTCTTTTATTTTCAAAGCTGATTCGACGGTGGCGGCGGAGTCGTGCGCGAGTCTGGGATCAACCTCCACCGATACGAACCCATCTCTGCAGTGCGAGTCGTCGTAGAGAGACTTCAGGACCTTGCAGGCTCCAGAGATATCATGTAAAACTAAATCCCAGTAGACGTCGTCTACACTTGCTCCTTTTAGGTCTCCAAGGTGCTCAGAGTAGTCTGATCCGGTTGAGATGGCGTGGGCAAATATGGAGGGATTTGAAGTAACGCCTCGAACTCCGGATCTTATAAGCTCAGCCAACGTTCCCTCAGTGAGCCAAGATCGTTGTAGGTTGTCTATCCAAGGAGATTGACCAAACGCTTCGTATAGTTCAAATAGAGATGCCATAACCCTTACCTTAGTTTGTTAGAGCGAGTACCACCGTTCTTTCATCGTCGTAGTTGGAATGCCCATTTAGACAAATCATAGTTCCAAGGGTGCTGATCCCCCAAAATGCAAGCTTTGGAAGATGTTCACCGAGAGTCTGAGTAGGGATCTGTAGGAGGTATGGTCTTGGGATCGTACTTGGGTGTCCTAGCGGTCCAAGAAGAAGGAGCGCTAATGGAGTGGGTTTAGCATTCTTAATTTCCTGTGCAATTTTTATTGACGCTTCTCTAAGTGTTTCAAGGTTTCGAAGAACAAAGTGAGCCTCTTCTCCGACGTTGAGTAGGTCGCTAAAGAGTAACGATCCCAACTCTGAGTCTACGGAACGTATCTTTAGGTGTCGAGTGGTAGCTTGGCTGTCTATGCAAAGTTCGACGGAGTGCCGAATCTCCTCCATGAAGAGACTTGCTTGAGACAAGTCTCCTTGTTCACGAAAAAGTTGGTCAAGGGGAGTCGAAGAACCTAAGGACTGAAGTAGGTTTTTGTGAGACTTGGTAACTATATAGGTTGGTGAGAGTCGTTGAGATGGGTCAATGCTATGAACTTTAACTCGACTTCCATCTATAAGAAGTGCTAAAGCGCCCCCTTCAAATAGTGCGTCGTCTATCTGAAAGACAAAGTTTTGAAGTTGTCCAGTTGCGAGTTGAGCTCCAACAACCGTTAGTTGCTGTGATAGTAAAGAAAGAGCTTTAGTCATATCATGTAAGAGTGTCGTTTGCGAGTTGGTTAGCACTACCACGACATAGATCG
>JAJYFP010000006.1 GCA_021790855.1 Actinomycetes bacterium | reverse complement strand
CAGTCCCGCAAGCCACATACATAAGTTCAAGATCTCTGGTACTAACGTCTTCAAAGGTTATGGGACTTTCTCCAGGAATCGTCTTCACAGCCTCTTCGATCGCCTTATTCTCCCAACTATGATCGCCAGAACTGTTCAACGAACCTATCATCTTCCTCCCATATATCACCTTAGCATACCTTTTCGTCTCATCCGTCTTAGTCAATGCAAAGAAACGAATCGATTCCGGTACTTCAAGAGACACGGCTTCACTCCATAAAAAGCTCGTTGTCCCTAATAAACTCAATTGCAAACTCCGGCATCAAAAAGCTAAGAGGTCTCCCGTCTTTAACTCTTTGCCTTAGATCGGTCGAAGAGATATCTAAGGAGGGTATCTCAACACTTTGCCAAGTATCCCATCCCAAGATTCCCTTTGGCATTTCAAATCCAGGGCGAGTGACGACGATCAAACTACCTAACTTCGACAGTTCATCTCCTCTTTCCCAGGTGTGCATCTCTAGAGCTACATCAGCTCCCACCACAAGAAAAAGATCATCATCAGGATACATCTCGTGAAAAAACTGTAAAGTATCGTAGGTATAAGAGCTGCCACCACGTCTAATTTCGACGTCCGAGGCTATAAATCCATCTATGTTCGATACGGCCTGGCGCACGAGGCCCAAGCGAGTGTGAGCAGGGGTAAGGTGTCTAACTCCCTCTTTCTGCCATGGAACATTTGCCACCACAAAGTGTATCTCATCAAGTGAACCGCTGTATTTAGCGTTTACGGCCGCAACCAGATGCCCAATGTGTATCGGATCAAAGGTACCACCAAAGATACCTATGTTCATATCTACTTTCCCTTCAGGACAGTCACAACAGGAGTAAAAGCATCTACGTCATTTTCATGAATACTCCAGTAACTAAATCCAAACTGTTCTCGTCGATATTGAAGCTGTTCAATTACGCTCTCAACCGTTCCGATAAGCACCGGGGGCATCTCATAGGCGTCTTTCGTATCAACTCCCAGGTGAGAAGCGACTTCATTCACTACCTTATAGTGATCACTGCCGATGTATACAAATGCGCTACGGCAATGAAACTCTGCTTTTCGTCCCAACTCATCCAACTTGTCCTGCACAAGGTTGCACTTTTTGCGGTAACTCTGTTGCTGCATCTCCTCTAACGTCTCTTTGGCCTGCTCGCCTAGCCTCAGAGAGGGATTAATGCTTATAACATCGGCAAAACGCGCGGCCAGAGAAAGAACCTTAGAACCACCCCCTCCTACCAAGATCTTTGGAACGAGATCGGGAGTCAGAGTTGGATATAACTGGAACTCGGACGGGTTATAGTACAGACCTGAATAGCTAAAGCTGGGTTTGGAAAAACTAGACTTTATAACCTCAAGCGACTCCTCGAGTAGGCTCACGCGCACCCTGGGAGCATCCATAGGGACACCAAGTTGGCTGTAGTCACTTTCTTGCCATCCTGCTCCTATACCAAGTTCAAATCGGCCCTTCGACAAAAGAGCTAATGTTGCTGCTTCACGGGCCACAAGAAGAGGGTTCCTGAGGTCGTTGGAGGTAACCATGGTGCCTATTTTAAGATCTGTCTTCGCAGCAAGATAGCCTAAGGCTGCAAACGGCGAGAACGAGTTATCTATATGATCAGGAAGGGTAACGATATCATACCCTAGTCGTTGCAGCTTGGACACACTCTCCAGCCAGTCCTCTACAGAACCAGCACTTTTCAGTTGCACGCCAAATCGAAACGGATACATTGGCAAAATAGTAGATGATCTTGTGCACAATAGCACCCCTCATATGTCAATTGCTGCAGGAGGTTAGTAACATGTAAGAAACTATATAACTGTTGGCTCTCCAAAAGGTTATATGGGAAAACATAACTTCACTAAGGACTTCCAAAGAGATGAGAGATAGTTAGATGGGCTGGACACCGTGGGACTGGAAAGAACTCAGTGTTGCACAGCAGCCTGAGTGGCCAGATTTAAACCAACTCGAACTTGTGGAAAAAGAACTTTCTACCTATGCTCCTTTAGTATATCCGACGGAGATAGACCAGCTCAGAGACTCTCTAGCTCTAGCCACAAAAGGTCAAGCCTTCCTCCTTCAAGCTGGTGACTGTGCTGAATCATTCAACGACCACTCCGCCCAGAATGTCAGAGACAGGCTGAAGGTTATCTTGCAGATGGCTGTGGTCCTTATGTACTCATCCGGTGTATCTGTAATTAAAGTTGGTCGTATGGCTGGTCAATACGCAAAGCCTCGATCCTCTCCTACGGAGGACTACCTCGGGATCGATCTACCGTCTTTCCGGGGCCATATCGTACATTCAGATGAACCGTACGTTCAGAAAAGAACGCCTGACCCTAAGCGGCTCATTAGAGCCTATCAGCAGTCTCTATCAACAATAAATATCTTAAAGTCATTGACCACCGGAGGATTTGCAGACCTGTCTCAGGTTCATACTTGGAATCAAGAATTTGTAGCCTCATCTTCTGAGGGCGAGCGCTACGACGCCATCGCCACGGAGATTACCAGGGCTCTCAACTTTATGGAGGCTTGCGGTATAAACCTCGATAAAGAGATCGCACTGAGGCAAGTCAGATTTTGGACTTCCCATGAGGCCTTGCTCCTCGGATACGAGGCAGCACTGACGCGAATGGACCCCAAGAGCAAAAAGTACTACGATCTCTCGGCCCATATGGTATGGATCGGAGAAAGAACAAGAGACCTAGGTGGTGCACATGTGCGATTTGCTTCTGGGATCTCGAACCCTATTGGGCTAAAAGTCGGTCCAAAGATGACGACGGAGGAACTAGACGACCTCTGCAAAGTACTAAACCCTGACAACATCCCAGGACGCCTCACATTGATCACGCGTATGGGTGCACAGACACTTAAAGTCCGTTTGCCTGAACTAATAGAACAAGTTCAACACGGCGGACATAAAGTACTTTGGGCATGCGATCCCATGCATGGAAATACTTTTACCTCCTCTCAAGGTCTAAAGACCCGACGCTTTGACGACATTCTCGCTGAAATCAAAGCCTTCTTCGAGGTTCATCGAGAGATTGGTACATGGCCTGGCGGCATTCACGTCGAACTAACCGGCGACGATGTCACTGAATGCCTTGGAGGGTCCTTAGAGGTGTTCGAAAGTGAACTCGATACCCAGTACAACACAATCTGTGATCCGCGGTTAAACGCCAGGCAGTCACTAGATTTAGCCTACCAAGTCGCAGAAATGCTGTTTTAGTGCCCATTATTGCACTCCTTGTGAATATATTGTTATTGAACTGTTAGAGACGCTCGATCTTTAGTTTTCAGATTTAACCTAAACGTGCCGACTTAAGGTGTGCAATTCAATCAACACAAGGAGAGCCGCTGATGGTAAGAAGAGATAATGCTCCCATACTGTCCCTGCCCGTGCCCATATTTTCGCTGCTACTCTCTCTGGCGTTATTCGTCGCAGCCTTCGCCGTAGCGCCACTAGGTCAAGCATCAAATCCCACAAGAACGCTTCATGGTACAACGTTAGCAAACTCTTCAGGTGTACCTGGGTACCTGGAGGTTGGAAGCGATGGATCCATGTACTCTTTCTCAACTCCCAATCTTGGTGGAATGGGAGGAAAGCCGTTAAATCAACCAATCGTAGGCATGGCGGCTATGCCAAATGGTCTTGGCTACTGGGAGGTCGCGTCAGATGGCGGCATCTTTACCTTTGGCGCTGCCGCGTTTTATGGGTCCATGGGGGGCCATCCTCTGAATAAGCCAATAGTAGGAATGGCTTACGATCCGGCCACCGGAGGCTACTGGGAAGTAGCGTCAGACGGTGGCATTTTCTCTTTCAATGCACCGTTTTACGGGTCCATGGGTGGGAAGCCGTTGAATAAACCAATCGTGGGCATGGCGGCTACTCCAGATGGGAAAGGGTATTGGTTAGTAGCGTCAGATGGCGGCATCTTTACCTTTGGCGATGCCGGGTTTTATGGGTCCATGGGGGGCCATCCCCTGAATGAGCCGGTAGTGGGCATGGCGGCTACTCCAAATGGTCTTGGCTACTGGGAGGTCGCGTCAGATGGCGGCATCTTTACCTTTGGCAATGCCGGGTTTTATGGGTCCATGGGGGGCCATCCTCTGAATAAGCCGGTAGTGAGCATGGCGGCTACTCCAAATGGTCTTGGCTACTGGGAGGTCGCGTCAGATGGCGGCATCTTTACCTTTGGCGATGCCGGGTTTTATGGGTCCATGGGGGGCCAGTCTATCCCAGCCCCAGTTGTAGCAATGGCCTCAACCCTTGTGACTTCACTCGTCGCGCCTGGAGCCACAGGATACGATATCTCAAACTGGCAGTGTGGTGGTTATCCACCCCAAGCTCCACTTTACGTCGTTGAAGTAACTGGATGGCCCTACTCGCAGACCACACCCACCCAGTGCCTTCAGAGTGAGGTGTCTTGGGGAGGTCCTCAGACTCAGTTCTACATATTCATGGGGGATGTCAACCCAATACCATCGGGTGCTCCCGTCGCTCCGTCTTGTCCATCTGGACTAACTTCGATTGACTGTTCAGGATGGCAGAACGGATACAGCCAAGCTGCTTACGCTTATAACATCTCACAAAATGCTGCGGTCCACTCCTCCGTTTGGTGGCTTGACGTTGAGACATCAGCAAATAGTTGGAGTTCGTCCCAAAGCGAAAACTATCAGGCGATACTTGGCGCTATGGCAGCACTCAAGTCAAGAGGCATCTTGGTTGGGGTTTACTCAACGTACAAGCAGTGGCCAGAAATAGCAGGAACGGGCTCCGCCCTACCCTCTGGTACGCCCATCTGGGTCGCGGACTGGAACACATCCAACCCTTCCGCAGCCTGCGGACAAGCCATACCTTTTGGTGGCGGCTTTTTAGCTCAGGTTCAAACTCTGCCAACTAACTTTGACAACGATGTCTCGTGCTAAGAAGTTTTTCACAGTAGTTCTGGGCAGCAATCGACACATAACTAAACATGCTTTTCGAACTTGCGCCCACCAAACATTACAGCACCAGTCGTTGTTGTTACCAGTTGTGCAGGATCTCTGTTAAAGATCTACGCGGCGAGCATGTCCTTTCTGCTGCTAAATAAACCGAAACACGTTGAAACCTCGTGATGGAGAACCATCGACCGTTATTGCCCTACCCTCACTGAACCAAAGATCCGCCTGATCTCCGACCTGGCTGCTCAAAAAAAGTTTGGCAAAACTATCCACGACACCAAAGTGTGTTATCAAAGCCAAGTGGTTGGTCTCATAGTCTTTTGCAAGAAGTTTTACTAACGATAGAGTTCGCAACCTCAGATCCTTGATAGACTCTCCTCCGGATCCTATCGGATGATCTTCGTCAAAGCGGACTCCGTATCCTCCTAGATCCTCATAGCTCAACGAATCCGTCGCACCAGGATGGATCTCACACAGAAGGCACGTGGGAGGAACCACCGGACTCCCGACTACGCCACCAACGACAAAAGCACTTTGTTTTGAACGTCTCATTGTCGAACAAAATATGAGGTCGGGAACCAGGGAGTGCTTATACAACTCTTTCCCCACCTTTCGCATCTGCACGACACCGCTAGGAGTAAGTCCCATACATCCTCGATGTCCACCAACAACTCTTGTGCTTCCACGTTGAGATTGGCCATGTCTAACCAGGGTAAGACGCATATATCCATATCACTGGGATCACACCCCCTTTGATATAAACTCTTCCAGCTGGCGCAAGGTTCTGCACTCATACACCCCATCACAGTATGGACTATAGGAAGATATGATTGAATCGCCACTGTTCCAATAGGATCTTGGCTCGGGATTTAGCCAATAGATGTGACGCGACCTCTCCCTTATGCGCCCAAGAATCTCTTCCTTTCCGGGATGATAGTTGCTTCTAGCATCGCCACAAATAATGAGCGTGGTTCTCTTCGTGACCGCATCTAGATACCGTTTTTCAAAAAGATCAAATGAGTTACCATAGTCTGAGTGACCATCTAGGCCAACAACTTTTGCCTTTGTAGTCACGTCTCGAAGTGAGTCATTAATGTCGTTCCCAAAGCCAAAGTACTCAGTAACCTCGTCGATAGTATCAATGAATACAAAGCTTCTCATCTTGGAGAAGGAGTTCGACATTGCATAGAGCAACTGCATGGTAAATCGAGCAAATGAAGCCACCGACCCAGATATATCAGAGATCAGTACCACCTCTGGTTTTGAAACCTTGGGTTTATGGAAATAAAGCGTGGCGGGAGTTCCGCCATAAGACATCGCTTCTCGAACCGTTCTTCTAAAGTCCAAAGTTGCGTCTCTTGTCGAAAGGTGCCGCCGAGACAGCCTCGTAGCCAATTTCTTAGCTAGAGGTACCATAAAACGCTGGAGATCAAGGAGCTCATCTCGGGAGGCGTGAACTATATCCACATCTTCTGGTAGATGAAGTGCTAAGGTCTTAGCCACTGCAGACGAGCCTCTATCTCCTACTAAACGCCTTAAAACTTCAGACTCCACCTCCATGCGGATCGATTTCATAGCTTGCTCGGGTTTGCGATTTAGCTCAGATTGGTCTTGCTCGCTAATTTGCCTTTGCGTCAAACCATATAGAAAACTTCTCACAACCTCTTCAAGATCTAACTGTCGCAACGTTCTATAGGTGTAGTACACACCGCCAACTGGCCGTCCTTTCTCCATTCCCGCAAATGCGGTCACTGCTCTTCTGATTGCAGATCTTAAAGCCAACTGGTCATCGTCAAGGAGCGCGTCAATAAGTTGTCTTCTGATGTCACGAGATCTTTGTTCACTCAGTTCCAACTCTTCTGATGCTCGTTCTTCATCTTGAATTTCTCTGTAATAGGTAGTGGGGGATGCAGGGAAAAAGATATCAAAGAGTCGGTCGAATAGTGTTCGATGCAGAACGTCTTTTATCAAGGTAGCAGCCAAAGTACAACGAAAGAGATCTCTGTCTAGTACGTCGATCGCACTTACGGATTGCAATGCGTCAACGACCTCAGATTGAGACACCTTTACATTAGCTTCTCTCAGAGCCTCAACGAAGCTGAGCAGCTGTTCGTTCAACCAAGAACCATCCTGCCACTTTGTAGTGAACTCTTAACCAAGTCAATGTCGGAACGGTATTTGAGAAGTATATTGAGCGTAGCTATCGTTGTCTCTCTGCTTAGGCTTACAACTCCCATCTCCACCAAAGAAGCCGCCCAATCCAAACTCTCTGAAACCGATGGCCTTTTCTTTAGATCCATATCTCGCAACTTGGAGATGTAGTCGGATATTTGATGCGCCAACGCCTCCGTTACCCCTGCAACTTTAGATTCAATGATCTCTCTCTCCCGATCGATATCGGGATAGTCTAAATATAGATAGAGACAGCGACGTTTTAGTGCCTCTGACAGGTCTCTGGTTGCATTAGAAGTGAGAAATACTAGAGGTATCTGCTTGGACGCGATGGTACCAAGTTCGGGAATAGAAACCTGAAAATCTGAGAGCACCTCTAGTAAAAGGGCTTCAGCTTCAACTTCCAATCTATCCACCTCATCTACGAGCAACACGCTCTGGCTAGGAGTACGCAGAGCCTTGAGTAGCGGACGTTCAAGTAGATACTCCTCAGAGAAGATGTCTTCACTAAGGACGCTCCATTGCTGCTTTACGTCTACGTCTACAGCTTGTATTCGCAGAAGCTGCTTTCGATAGTTCCATTCATAGATAGCCTTAGACTCGTCAAGTCCTTCATAGCATTGCAGCCGAATGAGTTCCATCTTTAGCATGTGCGCCACCGACTTTGCCAACTCAGTCTTTCCAGTACCAGCTGGTCCCTCCACAAGTACGGGCTTTTGCAGTCGCGCAGCTAGATAAACGACCGTAGCAATCTCCTTGTTGGGGAGATACCCTTGTTTTTTGAGTAGGTCTTCAACGTGTGATATTGAGTCAAACTTCAATTCGACTTACGTCCTAACATGCCCGTCTCCTTCGATTACATACTTTATGCTTGTCAGCGCTTCCAAACCCATTGGACCCCGTGCATGCAGCTTTTGAGTGGATATGCCTATCTCCGCCCCCAACCCAAGCTGATTGCCATCCACAAAACGAGTTGATGCATTAACTAAAACTGCCGCTGCGTCCACTTCTCGCTTAAAGCGGTCGGCAGCGTGAAGATCATTTGTGACTATAGCTTCAGAGTGTCCTGAGCTATATCTTCGTATATGAGAGATCGCCTCATCAAGATCTTTTACTACACGTACGGCTAAGACAAGGTCTAAAAACTCCGTTGCGTAGTCCTCTTCCGTAGCTGGCAAAGCTTCGCCAACCAAGTTAATCGTTTGCACATCTCCTCTGATCTCAACACCTTGAAGATCATTTGCTAAAAGAGGCAAGAGTTCCTGAGCTATCTCCTCATGAACCAATAACGTCTCCAGGGCGTTACACACACCGGGTCTTTGCATTTTGGCATTTACAGTTATCTTTCGTGCCATATCAACGTCGCAGTCCCTATCTATATAGAGATGACAGTTACCATCTCCATCAAGAACGTAAGGGACTGTTGCGTTCTCTTTGATTGCCGCTATGAGAGACGGACCACCTCTTGGAATTAGACAGTCGATGTACCCATTCAGCCGCATGAACGCTATCGCTCCCTCTCGGGAGGTATCGTTTACCACTTTCGCACAGTCCTCAGGTAGTCCCACTTTGATCAGGGCAGACGATATCGCTTCGCCTATGGCCAAGTTAGTGGAGATAGCTTGGGACGAGCCTCTGAGAAGCGCTCCGTTTCCAGATTTAATACAAAGAGCCGCCGCATCTGCAGTAACGTTAGGTCGATTTTCATATACAACCGCCACGACGCCAAGAGGAACTCTCACTCTGCGAACACTTAGTCCATTAGGGAGTACGTAACCCTTCACAACCTCGCCAACGACGTCGGGTAAAGTCGCAACTTCCTCGACACCTAGCACCATAGACTCAAAGCGTCTCTCGTCCAGCATCAACCGATCCAGCTGTGTCTTGGTAAGCTCCAATCTCATTCCTCGTTGAAGGTCGGCAGTATTTGCACGTACGATCTCATCTTTTTGATCACGCAAAGATCGCGCTATCTGTTCAAGGGCTGCTCTTTTATGTTCTCCCGAGGACGTTGCCAACACGTAGGACGCCTCTTTAACTCGCTTAGCTGTTTCAACCAATTCGTTGGAGATGGAAGTAGACATGGTTTTTAGCCTACCTCATAAGAGTCTTCTTAGAACTGTGAGATTGGACTATAAACGTGTCATGCACTCAAGATCTACGATTTTATGTCAATAGCACTAAGTGATCTCGGTGAATTACCTCTAGATATGGCCGACCACCTATATCTTTAGAACCTAGTCCTTTTAAGTCCAAGATATCTCGGGAACCCATCTGGACGATACCTTTGGCAAAGACGTTGCCGTCGTCGGACTCTACCGACACAGCATCACCGGACTCAAAGACGCCTTTAACTTCAACAACGCCAGCAGGAAGTAACGATCCACCTCTTGAAAGAAGCGCGAGCCTTGCGCCGTTATCTACTACTATCTCGCCTGAGCTTGGGCAAGCAAAAGCAATCCAAACCTTACGAGCGCTCAGACGTTTCGTTCTTGGTCTAACTCGAGTTCCAGTAAATTTTTCTCCAGCCAATACCCTTATAGCGACGTTCGGTTCTTGAGCCGAAGCTATCGTGCAGGCTACACCCGACCACGACGCCATCTTCGCCGCAAGAAGTTTCGACGCCATACCTCCACTTCCTCGGTCCGTACCTGCGCCTCCCGCAATCTCTAAAAGTTCAGAGTTTACCTCTTCCACCTCTTGGATAAGTGAGGCCTCCTCATCACCTCTGGGGTCGGCACTGAAAAGACCGGTTTGATCGGTCAGAAGCAGCAGATGATCAGCTCCGATGAGGTTCGCGACCAATGCAGCCACTTTATCGTTGTCTCCATATCTGAGTTGTTCATTCGACAAAGCGTCATTTTCATTGATAATCGGTATGATACCAAAATCCAAAAGGCTGTTGAGGGTCTCACGTGCGTGAAGATACTGAGTCCTCTCAGCAAAGTCCCCTGGGATCATCAGAAGTTGTCCGACTTCAAGCGAAAAAGTGGCAAAGATCTCCCTATAAGCACTTATCACAGTGCCTTGTCCCACAGAAGCCGCTGCCCTCAACACCACTTGGTCCGAAGGTCTTTCCCAGATCTTGAGGGACTTCAAACCCGAGGCAATAGCTCCTGAGCTGACGAGCACCACTTCATGACCCATATCACGGAGCTGACTTACTTGGCGTGCGATGTCTTTGAGTGTCAGTAGAGAGATTGACCCATCAGGTTCGGTAACTGAAGAGGATCCAAGTTTTGCCACAAGTCGCATAACTACATAGACTCCTCATATGTGAAAGAAACGTCTCCTACGCTAACCTCATCTCCTTCTTTCACCCCCAGGCGCTTGAGCACCTTTATTACTCCCACTTTTTCGAGTCGCCGCTGCAAGACTGCTTGAGCAGCGTAGGAGCTAAGGTCCGAAAGTCTCACAGCTCTAAGAGCATCACGGCCAGAGATTACAAATCTTCCCTCGTCCACCTTTTCAACCTTGAACTCCTTCTCAGGTAATGGTCGATAGATGACCTCTTCAAAGTGCGAAGTATCGGTAGACTGCGACACCGATCTCGCATCGAACATTGCCACAACCAACTGATCTACACCCACTCGCGTTATCGCGGAGACCATAACGCTTCGAAATGCGCCAATGTCTTGTGCTAGTCCTTCAAGCTCTTCCAATACGCGGTCCTTCTCATCCAAGAGATCTATCTTGTTAGCAACAAGGACCAAAGGACGTTCTGAAAGATCTTCGAGATAGGCACGAAGCTCATCCAGAACAACTGCTGCCTGCTCTGCAATGGATATGTCCATGGATTCCGATGCATCAACAACCAGAGCCAACACCTTCGATCGCTCCACATGTCTTAGAAACTCGAGGCCCAACCCCTTGCCGTCACTGGCGCCCTCAATAAGCCCAGGCACGTCCGCAACAACAAGCTCGGTCTTATCTGTATCTGAACCTATGGTAACGACGCCTAAAGACGGTATGAGAGTCGTAAACGGGTAGTCGCCGATCTTCGGTTTCGCACGAGAGACCACTGACATTATCGAAGACTTTCCAACATTAGGTAGGCCTACTAAAGCTATATCCGCGACAAGCTTTAGCTCCAGATCAAACCAAAGCTCTTCGCCCAATTCGCCTTGTTCTGCAAAGTCAGGTGCACGGCGCTTGTTTGATAAAAACCCTGCATTCCCTTTCCCCCCGCGACCTCCCCGTGCCACACAGACTTTAGCTCCATGATGTCCCAGATCGGCGATTAGGTCTCCTTCCAGAGAACGTACTACCGTTCCCACGGGAACCTCTACCAAAGAATCAGACCCTTTAGCACCACGTTTCTTCTTCCCAGATCCATGGCCACCGTCCTCCGCTTTTCGATGAGGATGATCTCTAAACCCCACAAGAGAGTTAAGCCTTAACGACGTGATTAAATAGACAGACCCGCCATCTCCGCCATCTCCGCCATCGGGTCCACCTTTGTCGACATAGGGCTCACGCCTAAAAGAAACAGCTCCAGCGCCTCCGTTTCCAGCTTTGGCGTGGAGCTGAGCTCTATCTATAAACTCGGGCACAGTATCCCTTAAACTTGGTAAGCCTGTTTTAACCAGGGACTATATCTACAACCTTACGGCCTCTTCGTTCCGCAAACCGAACCGTTCCATCCTCTTTGGCGAACAATGTATCATCACTGCCTTTTCCAACGTTCACACCTGGATGAAATCGAGTTCCTCGCTGCCTAACGATAATCGAACCAGCCGTCACTGTCGTACCCGCAAAAACCTTTATGCCAAGTCGCTGAGCATTTGAGTCTCTACCATTTTTTGTAGAACCTCCACCTTTGGTCTTTGACACGAGCCATCACCACCTTTCGTACTTACAAATAAGGGACCTCAGGCCCCAGCTACCTCGGTTATCTTCACAACGTTGTAATGTTGCCTATGACCCCACCTCTTGCGTGCACGGGCTTTAGGGCTGTAGTGAAATCCCACTACCTTTGGACCCTTCGTTTCACCCAAAACAACAGCAGTGACCTTTGCCTTTAAAAGAGCATCTTGATCGTGGACTACATTTACACCATCCACCAACAAGATAGGCGTAAAGGTTACCGTGTCACCTTCATTGGCACCCAAAAGTTCAACGTTGAGTACAGAACCTTCTTCGACCTTCTCTTGCTTTCCACCTGTTTTTATCACTGCATACATAGCCATGAAAGTCTACCCTCTCTAGAGCAATTCCTGATCAAATATCAACCCACGACCATCACAAGTTGGACAAGTTTGAGAGAAAGCCTCCACTAAGCCTTCTGAGACTCGTTGTCTGGTCATCTCCACTAGACCAAGAGCGGACATGTCATAGACATGACTTTTCGTTTTGTCTCTTGCCAAGGCGGCCCGGAAAGCCCGCATAACGTCGTCTCGATTCTCTTTTATCAGCATATCGATAAAGTCAATTACTATTATTCCACCTATATCCCTCAGCCGAAGTTGATGAGCTATCTCTTCTACGGCCTCAAGATTATTACGATGTATAGTCTCCTCCAGCGATACGGTACCGACGTTCTTCGCAGTATTTACGTCTATCACAGTCAAGGCTTCCGCTCGGTCGATAACAATAGAGCCGCCTGAGGGAAGCCAGACCTTTCGACCCAACGCTTTGTGAAGCTGTTCGTGTATGTGGTGGGTCTCGAACAATGGAACTGGGTTGTCGTCAGGATCAAAGTATTCGACTCTATCTGCTAGCTCAGGAGAGATGGCGGAGACGTAGCTCACAACCTCTTCAAACATAGCGCGATCATCTATAATCACACCACGATAGTTCCGATTGAACTCTTCACGAATTACCCTCAGGGCCACTTTGGGCTCCCTGTACAAAAGAGCTGGGGCATGTATCGTTCTAGCCATATGATCGATCTTGTTCCACATCTCTGTCAAACGTAACAGGTCACGGGCCAGCTCGTCTGCACTAGCGCCTTCCGCAGCAGTACGGACGATCATACCGAACCCTGGTGGCTTTATCTCGTCTAAAATCTTCCGAAGCCTCCGTCGTTCTTCTTCTGGGAGGCGTTTAGAGATTCCATAACTATCGGAGTGAGGTATTAGCACTACGAATCGCCCCGGAATCGATACCTCTTGAGTAAGGCGAGCACCTTTCGCACCAATTGGATTCTTGACCACCTGGCATATCACTGTCTGTTTGGGCCTCAACAAATGCTCTATACGAACGCTTCGATCACCGACTTCAATATCATCTCTGTCAAAGCGGACGTCTCCTCGATAGATAACGGCATTTTTAGAGGTACCAATATCGATAAACGCTGCTTCCATCCCCGGAAGGACGTTTGCCACTCGGCCCAGGTAGATGTTACCGTCAATATTGTACTGATCGTCGGCTTCTCTAGACACGTAGTGTTCGATTAGAGTACGACCTTCAAGTATGGCTATCTGAGAGGCACCATTTTTGACATGGACACACATAAGATAACGGCCAACAGGTCTGCCTTTTCGCAAACGAGGTGCTCTTTGGTTTAAGCGACGCTTACCCTTAGGTCCCTTTTCAAGAGAGTCAGCCAATTTTTCATCGATGTTATACTCAATTGGACCCCCCTTTTGGGAGCTTCCATCTGGCTCCGACTTTGTGCGCAGATACTTTCGACGACGTTTAAAGGTATCCGGCGATGTGGGAGCGGGTCTTGAGTCTCCAATTTTTGGTCCAGGACTCCTGGTTTGATCACTCTTGGTCGATACCTGTGATTCAGAAATTTCTTCTTTGGCTTCAACCTCTTTAACCTCTTTAACAGCCTCTAAGATCTTCTCGGCTTTAGGGACTCCTCTTCCGTTTTGGCCACGACTCCTGGGTCTTCGGCCACTTCTAGCTTTGGATTCACCGAGACGAGCGGTCGCCTCTTCGGATTCAGATGTCCTAGCTCTGGCTACCTCTCTATTTGAAGACGATACAGGTGGGGGAAGCTGAACAACCCCCGGAGCAGGACCCTCTGGGATACGCGCCGTACCATTGGGATCTCGTGAATTTAAATTTTCTTCGGACACTATCAATAACCCTTCTAGATAGTGACCCAACCTGACAAATCCTAGCTTCCAACAAAACGTACGCACCGTTGGCGCCTGAGCTACAAGAAACTTCCCGAAAGTCAAGTTCGGTCAACGCGACTGTTTCCCCTGCAAAACCGTTCAAAACAGAAGGATCTCTGGCCGCCTCATAAAATCTTTGCTTGTCAACCATTCGCGTCGCCGATTCTGGTCGAATCAGAACGATCAGTGCTATCCACACTCCTAAGAGCACTCGAATCGTCGATAGAGATTGAACAAACATTGCCTTCATTGTAGTACAAATCCTACAGTGCACCCCAACTTGAGAGACAATAGCGCCTTGAACATCGTAAACTTCCCCGACCTTACAGATGGGGTTTCTAACCCATCCGCTCGATTGGAGTTGTTTACCATCGCTTCCATCACGCCACCACAGCCATCGGGTTCTGCTCTTTGAAGCCGGTGGATGAGGCTATTTGGTTCCACTTATAAGTAGGGACTCTTCCAACCATCCTGCAGCTAATCAGAGCTCTGGCTTTGCGGTGTGTCTTAGACTGATCGGGTGACCAGCGTTCGACAGCTCGGAGATACGTGACGCGGATCTCTGTGTCTACGCCTATGGGGGTATACTCCCGGATATCGCTTTCTACAGGATGTCGATCGCTCCTCCGGCCTCCTGGTAGAAGACGAACCCGCGTCCAGGGTTCTTGCCCCGAACTAGTCGCTCCCACTTGAGCGGTTCCGCTTTACGTACTTGGGACTGGTCTTGGTCGAACCCCCCGCTGAAGTACTCGATCTTGAGTCAGGTCTTTCCCTCCACATATTTCTCTTGTATTCCTCTCGACTATTGTGAGAGCTGCTGACGCACGTTGCAGCAAACCCGCCGCTCCGCTTTGGTCTTTTGTTCTATCCCGCAGACGTAAGCTATGGGTTTCTGTTGCCGCCTTTGAGCCTACGCTTAATTGTTGGCAGATCCGTATTGAGGTGGAAGGACATACCTTCAGACCGCAGAGAGAGACCATCTGACACATACCATGGTCACCAGTGTCGGAACGGAAGCCCACGACTCTAAGTGCTTGACGGAACATGAAGATTCATCGCGACAGAGTGTCCAAGATTCTCAGGGCAATTTAATCCCGTAATCATGTCCAAAGACAGACAGATGTCCAAAGGTTCTATAGCCATTTTGCACAACCTTTGACCACAATGGGAGCGCAAGCCCCGTCTGTAAGGGCGGGGTCGAGCGACCTTGATCGCCACCGAAATTAAGCTTGTCACACCCTCGATCTACAATATAAAGCATGAGCATTCGTGAGCGCATG
>JAJYFP010000091.1 GCA_021790855.1 Actinomycetes bacterium | reverse complement strand
GAGATGTGTTTTGTCTGAAGTTTCTGACAAAGCCGAACCTGTAACCTTCCACCGAGGTAACCAACAACGTCGCTATACATCGTTGTAGGGGTGGATAGAAGCCAAGAGCGGCTACAGCGGCCTCCGTGATCTTTAGTGATAATACGATAGTTATAAGTCATATATTCCTTTTGCCGATACGGAAGCGAATACAGTTCAAGATGTACTCTCAATCGGTGTGAGGTATACGTTCTTACGAGGTAGACGTAGTCGTATGTATCTAAATCTAAAAAATAACACTTTGACCATAAGGTGCCAACCAGTCAAGTCTCTCATGCTTAGCCAATAGAGCTTCGTCTTTAAAGGCGGTGAAGATGTCGCGCCGATGCTAGATAGTGCACGTTATAAGTATTGGAGAGTAGACTTTAGAAGGTAAGAAGCTGGAGTTTTGAGTTTAGACACCAAACAATGAGGAACTACAGGATTGAAGTGAATACAAACATACTCATATCTATTCAAGAGGAAGAGATATCCATTTCGCAACTTTACGACTTTTGCTTGGAGCCAGATTGTGGAGCTGTTGTCGTGTTTTCGGGTACCGTACGCAGTTTTTCTGAAGGAAGACTGAACGTAACCTCTCTTGTCTACGAGGCTTACACGGAACTAGCCATAAAGATGCTTTCTGAAATTGCCGAGAGGGTTTTTGAGTTGTATCAAGGAGTAAGGAAAATTGCTATTGTTCACAGGCTAGGCTTGCTTAGCTTGTGTGAGTCATCTGTCGTTGTGGCCGTTTCTTCAGAACATCGGGAAGAGGCGTTTCAAGGAGCGAGGTTTGCTATAGACACGTTGAAAGCTAGAGCACCGATTTGGAAGAAGGAGACCTGGTCTGGTGGAGAAGACTGGTCGGAAAACGCTTCTACGATTGTTGATTTGTAGGATTTGCAATGGCTGTATTTTCTAGGTTTCGGTTTTGATTAGTGATTTAAGGGGTGTTTTGGGTGAGTGTTTTGCTTTACATAGTTGTTCCTGTGGCCGTATTTGTAGTCTTAGGACTTGCGTTCAGTTTGAAGGATCGTAAGCCCAAATCTTTCGAGTCGGGAATCGAGGACTTTTCAAAGACCATCCAAGCTCTATCTCACTCTGCGAAAAGTGTCAGACCGGTAAGTGGGAGTGAGGATTGATGTGGACAACATATGCGCGGTTGACATAGGCGCAAGTCGTTCACGAGTCTGCCTTAGTGGAAAGGGATTGATCTACGACTCTATTTCGTCGATCGCTGTTGACGTAGCTTCTAACAATATCAAAGCTTGCGGAGAGGCGGCACTTGAACTCGTACGTAAAAGTGGTGGTCGGTACGTTATCAAGACTCCCTTCAAGGGAGGTATAACCTCAGATCCGAACATCTTGGCACCGTATTTGCGTGCCTTGTTTCACCAAATAGGTCTTGCCTCTCCCTCGAAGTACAAACTTGGAGTGGCAATACCGTCGCGTCTGACTCCCTTGGAGACGGATGTTTTGGGAGAGTGCGTTAGAGATGTTGGAGCCAAAGGGGTTTTTCTCGTGCCTGCACTACTAGCTGCAGCTCTGAGCGCTGGTATGGATGGTTCAAAGGCAGACGGCTTTATGGTGATGCTCGTCGGTGCTTCAAGAACGGAGTCATCCGTCTTTTCTCTTGGACAGATGACCGTAGTCCAGACATCAGAACTCGGCGGTTCGATAATTGGAGAGAAAATCGCGCGATTGATTATGGATCGCTATGGACTGATTGTTTCAACTGACACCGTCGAACAGGTAAAACAACATCTCATTACTCTTTCACCTAGAACTAAAATCAGAGTTGCAGATCTCTGGGGTCGAGATTCAAGAACAGGTGAGAGTCGCCAAGTCCGGGTCGAAGACTCTATCTTTATTGAAGAGGTAGCGTCTATATTTAATGAGATTGCTTCCGTGCCTTCTTTAGTTTTTTCCAACTGCGACGCTGAGTTGGTTTCAGATATAAGTTACCAAGGACTTCATATGGTAGGAGGCGTATCGGTTGTATCAGGACTTAAAGAGTTGGTAGAGCGACGATCGCAGGTGTTGGTTTCACTTCAGTCAAAGCCCTCTACTGCTGTGATTGAAGGTATCTTGTCGCTTATGACCGGAGGTTCAAAGGTAACGAGGGCGCTATCACTGTCGTAGCAGGTCTTCGGCGATAGACCTAACTTGAAAGTCTCGATCAGCCGTTGCCTTTTCCAGAGCCTTATCGACAGCGGCTCCTTCGAAGGCGGAGAGTGCAACTACGGCTCTTCTTCGTATGTAGACTTTGTCATCTAGGCCACCGAGCACGACTGAAAGGGACTGGGGAGCGCCGATCGATCCCAATGCCGCAATGGCAGACTCTCGTACTAAGTCATTGGGATGGGAAACAGCTAGCTGCTCGAGCCGTTCTTTGAACTGTACGTCTTGTAGTTCGCCTGCGCTGAAACAAGCTGCCTCTAAGACGTCCACAGCATCATCTTGTTTGAGAAGTTTATGCAGGATCCTTTGGTATCTACGAGCGTAGGTAAGAGCTACTTGTGTTGAAAGTTCTTTGAAGGTTAAATCCCTTGTCAGGTTGTCCACGAAGCTTTCTGGTAGGTTGTAGTCTTGTCGCCAAAGGGCCTGAATAGCCAAGGACGCATTGATGTCTGCATCGGAGTCGAAGGTCTTTGGTAGATCTAGGTGTTTCAACAGAGCGCCTGAGTCCTTGTTTAGGGCATCCTTTGCTATTGTGAATAGAGAGCGTCGTTGGATCATGTAGAGGTGTTGGTTGTTCATGGCGTCATCTATCTATACAGTAGTAGCTTAGGGAACTTAGTCGATGGGGTAACAAAGGTGGGCGATTGGCGAGGTTAGAGATAAGGTGGAAATTCTTCTTTCTGGCGCTACCTTTTGTGATAGTTGTTGGTTGGGCTATTGGGTTTTCCATTCCGTACTACTCGATTTCGCCCGGTGATGCATTGGATACTTCCTCGCTAATCTCGGTTCCGCATGCATCACCGCAAAGGTACAAGCACTCGATATTTATGACGGATGTGACGCTAACGCACCTAACACCGATTCTCTGGTTGTTTGATCACCTGGCTTCTAACGTTACAATCTATCCAGCCTCTGAAATAGTCGGAAATGCAGACTCTTCACAGTTCAGTCAACAACAGCTTTCGCAGATGGCAAACGCTAAACTTGCTGCTGGTGTAGCAGCATTTAAATATCTTCATCGATTTGTCCCTGAGGTGTATGGAGCTGAAGTTTTAGCGGTAGTCCCAGGTACACCTGCTGCAGGGATCTTGCAACCAGGGGACCTGATTACAAAAGTAGGATCATACTCGATCACGTCAATGAAGACGTTCTCCACTTCCGTAAGTTCAAGCTCGCCCGGCGCAACGGTGAAGTTGAGCGTAATCCGCCAGAGCACAAGTTCAAGCTCCCTTGCTTTTCGACACCGTACTTTTACCGTCAAGTTAGGCGAGGACCCGAGAGATCCGAAACAAGCTTTTTTAGGTGTTGAGTTTACGCAAGGCGTGTTCTACGCTCTACCTGGATCTATCAGGATTTCGACTGGCGCAATCGGTGGCCCGTCTGCGGGGCTCGCTTTTACTTTACAGCTTGTTCAGGAGCTCTCTCATCGAAGATTCAATCAAAAAGTGGAAGTTGCAGCCACAGGTACAATAGCTCCTAATGGAGCCGTTGGTGAAGTCGGCGGTGTGCCCCAAAAAGCAGTTGCAGTTTATCGAGCTGGCGTGAGAGTATTTTTAGTTCCAGTGCAACAGGTAGCTCAAGCTCATACGTATGTGGGTAATAGATTAAAGATAGTTGGGGTTTCATCTCTTTCACAGGCAATTGATATAATAAAGCATCTGCGAAGTACCGCTTAGAGTACCTAAGCTATTGCTATGCGCGTCAACAAAGAAGGCGAAGGGTTGTCAAGCGAAGGATCAGAGACCACACCACGGTTTCCTACAGTACGCAAAGGACTAGATCAGAGAGAGGTCTACCCCTACATCGAGCGTCTTCGATTGCAGATCGAGGGACTCCAGCGTCAAAATGAACTCCTCAAAGATGAAGTAGGTGAGCTGCGACGGCAGGTTGAGAACCCAGTTTTGGATATTGACAAAGTTACCGAGGTTTTTGGAAAGCAAGCCTCGGAGATACTAAGAAGTGCCCATGACATAGGCTCTTCTATTCGTAAGCGGGCAGAACTCAACGCTAGAGACATCGTCTCTAGAGCTGAACGAGAAGCC
>JAJYFP010000090.1 GCA_021790855.1 Actinomycetes bacterium | reverse complement strand
CGCAAGCCTGGATGTATTACAGACATACATAGAGAACCAAAGGAGACCGAGCTAGTATGCGCCTATCCCTCCCCGCCCTAAAGACGGGGTTTCCCGGCGCGTTGGATGAAGTCGGAGTTAAATCCTTGGTAGCTTGGTCAATCCAATCAACGCGTCTGACGCCTTGTCTCTTCGATCGTTGGAAAGAATTGACGATCTTCCATCGGCTTTTTGGCCAAAAGCTAAAGATGCTACATTGTAAAGAAGTTTCATGAGGTCTCGTAGTTCAGGCGGAGGCGGGAAGTACTCATCTTCATGGGTTTGAGATACTGTCTCAACTCCCTCAAGAGGATTAAGTTTTCTTATAACCTCGTCGATTATTTCATCAGGGGCAGAAGCTCCAGCTGTTACACCCACGATGCCGCTAATGTCGTCAGGTAGTTCAGAGGATGTATTTACTCGGAGTACCCGAGCAACACCAGATGCTTTAGCTACTTTGGTTAGTGCTACGGTGTTGGAGGAGTTTGCGGAGCCTACGACTACTACCGTTGAACACCTGATAGCGATAGACTTGAGTGCACTTTGACGATTGGTCGTTGCAAAACATAGATCTGACTTAGAGGGCATCCATACCTCAGGATAGGTCCTATTGACTTCATCTCGGATATCGGCCCATTCGTCCATTGCTAGTGTTGTTTGTGCAACCAATGCGACTTCTGAAGTAAGATCCTTGAGGGTTTCAAACTCTTCAATGGATTCGATCAAATGTACTGCCGAGGGGGCTACTGCAGAGGTACCGACAGCCTCGTCGTGATTTTTATGACCCACGTATATAATCTCATATCCTTTTTGAGCACGCGTCTTTACCTCGTGATGAACCTTGGTGACAAGAGGACAAACGGCGTTAATTACAAGAGGAGATACTTCTAAAGCCCTGCCAACTACTTGGGGCGCTGTTCCGTGGGCCGACAGCATGACAGGTGCTCCCGTTGGAATCTCATCAATGGACTTTACAAATACCACACCTAGATCCTGAAAACGATCTACTACCACTTGGTTGTGGACGATCTCGTGGTAGCAATAGATCGGGGGTTCAAGTACTCGAACCATCCAAGCCAGGGCTTTAATTGCTTTTTCTACACCAGCGCAAAATCCTCTTGGTTCAGCAAGGTACACTTTAGTCACATTCACTACTTTAAGACTAGCCGCTTCCTCTACACTATTTGTGTGTCGAGTCCAACCGTAGTAGACGTATCGCGCGGTTCCCCGGCCGATGTGGCTGGTATCTTACCAGGGGATAAGATTCTAACTATCGGAGGTGTAGTTCCTCGGGATATCATAGAATATCAGCTGCTGATTGACGAACCTCATGTCGAACTTGAGATAGAACGCTCTCGAATCACCTTTAGTGTGACCGTTGAAAAGACCCCTGGAGAACCTTTGGGAGCGGAGATATCTTCGGCACTTTTTGACAGGGTGCGAACATGTGATAATCACTGCGAGTTTTGTTTCATATATCAGCTGCCCAAGGGCATGAGGCGTAGTCTCTATCTAAAAGACGATGACTATCGCCTGTCGTTCCTTTATGGAAACTTTACGACCCTGACGAGATTTACCGAGGCCGATCTGGAGAGAGTGGTAACAGAACGCCTATCGCCGCTTTTTGTATCCATACACGCGACGAACCCTGATCTCCGCTCTGAGTTGTTGCGGAACAAAAGAGGTGCTCTTTCTTTGAGATGGCTGGATGCTCTCCTTGAAGCACACATTGAGATACACGGCCAGATAGTCTTGTGTCCGACGATAAATGATGGATTGGAACTAGACAGAACTTTGGCGGAGATTGCTGTGAGATTTTCATCTTTGTCCAGTGTCGGAGTGGTGCCTTTGGGGGTTTCGAAGTACTCCAATGAGGCCCGCATGAGGGCAATGACCAAGGTTGAAGCAAACGAAGCGTTAGATACGATAGAGCGATACCAGGAACTGTTCATGGCTACAATTGGTAGACGAATGGTCTATGCTTCAGATGAGATCTACGTGGTTGCGGAGAGAGACTTTCCACCTCTTGAAGCGTATGATGGGTTCCCCCAACATGAGAACGGTATAGGTATATTTAGAGCTTTCGAAGCATCGTTTTTGGGTGACAAGGAGTATGCGTGGGGTAGAAGGGCTGGATTTTTTGCTTCTGTCGACGGTGTGCCCAAAGGAGCGTATCGTCCAAATCGGACTCCCAAAGGTATGCGGAAAACTCCGCCTTTAACCTCACATGGTACTGCTGTTCTTACTGGTTCGTACGGAAAGGTTCTTTTGAGCAAACTGCTGAAGGAGTCTGGTGTCGATGGAGTCAGGGTGCTCGAGGTGACTAACGAGTATTTTGGTGGGAATGCGAAAGTGGCGGGATTGATGACTGGTGCGGACGTGGCCAGGGTGCTTGAGGACGAGCCTGAAGATCATCGTTATATTCTTCCCGATGTATGCCTAAATGAAGGTAGGTTCTTAGATGGTGTCTTAGTTGAAGAACTACCTAGACAGGTGGAAGTTGTCCCCACAGACGGAGCTTCGTTGGCTAAGGCCCTAAGAAGGCGAAAACCAATCTCACTCCGACTGGGTGAAAATATAGGTTGAGAGGTAACTAGGTGGAGCTGCCAAAGGTAGCCGTAGTTGGTCGACCCAACGTAGGCAAGTCGACATTGTTCAATCGATTCGTTGGTAAACGAGTCGCGATAGTTGAAGAGATCCCAAAAGTCACTCGGGATCGTAAAGAGGTGGATGTCTTTTGGGCAGGACACGCATTTACGCTTGTCGATACGGGAGGCTGGTTAATAGGTGGAAGCTCTTTGGATGAAAAGGTTTCAAAACAGTCTGAGGAAGCAGTTAAGTCGGCTGCTCTTGTACTTTTTGTGGTTGACGCCACTGTGGGAGTCACAGAAGAGGATCTTAAAGTCAGAGACATGCTACATAGGGCCAACGTTAAAGAGGTGCTGGTCGTTGTTAACAAAATCGACTCAGATCGACAGGACTTTGCGTTGTGGGAGTTCGCGTCTTTAGGGTTTGGAACGCCGTTACCTGTGAGTGCCCTGCATGGACGACTTTCTGGTGATCTACTCGATGAGATTGTACGCAGGATAGAAGCACCTTTGGAGATCGATGATGCCTCAGAGGAAGTTGTCGTTGAAAAACACGATAACAAAGTCATAGGCGTCGCTCTTATTGGTCGACCCAACGTAGGCAAGTCGACTTTATTTAACAAACTGGTTGGTGAAGAACGCTCGGTGGTTCACGACATGGCTGGCACTACGACTGACACCGTAGACACATTTCTCGAACGTGATGGCATCAACTACCGCTTTGTAGATACCGCCGGGCTGAGAAGAAAGTCGAAAACGAGTGATGGTACCGAATACTTTTCTATGGTCAGAACTCTGCAGGCTATTGACAACTCTGATATAGCTCTTCTTGTAATAGATGCTCGTGACGGTGTCACTGCGCAGGATCAACGTCTTGCCGAACGTATAGATCTGTCTGGATCGCCTGCAATAGTTTTGCTCAATAAATGGGATCTGTTGAACGAAGATGAGAGACTTTCTCTTGATGGAGATGTCAAGTCGAAGTTAGGTTTTTTGTCTTATATGGAGCCCTTGAGAGTCTCGGCGCTTAGTGGACATAATCTCCAAAGGATCTGGAGGTTCATCGAAGAGGCGAACGCTGCTTACACGAAAAGAGTCCCCACGAGAGAGCTCAACAAGCTACTTGTCTCTTTGCAGGTGAACCATCCTCCCAAGAAGACCAAGATACTCTATGGCGTGCAAGGTGCGACCGATCCTCCGACGTTTACATTGTTTGCTACCAAAGAGATAGAGACTAGTTACCTACGCTACGTTGAAAATCGTATAAGAGAGCACTTTGGCCTAGGCGTTACTCCAATCAAGATAAGAGTGAGACGACGTAGCGACTAGTACCTACCTGATGTCCCTTGCCATAGTGATCCTCGGATAAGGGACACCAAAGAACGTTGATAGTCCCATGAGTGTGATCTTTGACAACGGTATTAAATAGACAGAACTCGCCCTTCAAAGAGGCTATTTTGCAAAGGCCATAATCGAAGTCTTTGGCGTACTGCCCAGGCATGACATGGTGCTACGGTGTCGGTGAGAAACTCCGCATCTCTAAAGCGTTTAGCCAATGGAACGACAGAGCATGCTTTTTTGGGAGTCGGCCCTGACTGACTGTTTTCGTTTTTGTGCCATTTGTCGTAATATGGGTGTCAGGGCCTGCGATCTTAGTCCTTTGTCAGATAGC
>JAJYFP010000089.1 GCA_021790855.1 Actinomycetes bacterium | reverse complement strand
CTATAGTTCAGTGTCTAGAAAGATCGAACATCGGAACGACCTTCTAAGGCGATCTCCTCAAAAGCACAAGAGTTTCAGTAGCTGTTCCCCTTAGATACTATGTACCGCTCCCACGATGTTAGGTCCAAGGTCTTTCGAACTTTGATGAAATATCGGCTATCAAAGTGGTATGAGTCTCGGAGTTGCGTAAAGTCCCATACAGCCACAGCCCATCTGGATTTTCCAATCGACTGCGCCTTCTCATCTAGCTGAAACCGGCACCGTTAATCGTTTCGATTGAAATACCTACATACAGTTAGTTAAATATGTCCGAATGGTTCAGGTGTTCTATCGACTCGCTGTCAAATCACAGCGACGTTCGATTAGATATCGATCAAGACTCCATGTTCAGCTAGTCGACGTAAACATCTACTACACCATAAAGATTCGAAGTTGTACGCCCTAATCAGATCTTCCTTAGGCCAGTAAACTTGAGATCCATTGGCTCTTTGGCGAACTCTATAGGTACTTGACCAACTCAAGCCTTGAATCTGGTGTCACTTTCCATATGTACGTTCAGGAACCCAAGCAATACTCCTTGTGCTTGGAGGTCGACCAACGAACCTATCCGGTTGCATCCATCTCTTCGTCGATGATATGAACTCTGCTTCGGCATAAAGTTCACCCAACCCTTGCCCTAGGAGTTAGAGAAGCTCTCTTTCGGACTCAGCCAACTTTGACTTCAGCTGCAAGACAGCCTTTGTATGGATTTGACATACTCTACTCTCGGTCACGCCAAGTACATCTCCGATTTCCGCCAAAGTAAGACCTTCGTAGTAGTAGAGCGTAAGAACAACCTTTTCACGATCCCCGAGTCTATTGATAGCCTGAGCTAGCATCTGTTTTGTCTCCTCGCGCTCAAAAGAGTTCGTGGAGCTTGCCCGTTTGTCCGCTATCGTATCCCCAAATGATACTGCGCCATCACCTTTATCACCGTTGGATATCACCTCGTCAAAGGCCACGACACCGATGAAGGAGATCCGAGAGAAGATCGTCTGAAGTTCTTTGTCGGTGATGCCGAGTTCATCAGCGATCTCTTTGTCAGTGGGAGTTCGCAGAAGTTTAGCCTCCAGCTTCTGATAAGCCTTCTCAACGATTCGAGCCTTCGCTCTTACGGATCTTGGTACCCAGTCAATAGCTCTTAACTCATCTATAATTGCACCTTTGATTCGAGCAATCGCATAGGTTTCAAACTTAATTTTGCGTTCTAGGTCGAACTTCTCGATTGCATCGATCAAACCAAACATCCCATAACTTACCAAGTCTGCTTGGTCGATGCTTTGAGGAAGTCCAACGGCCACACGTCCCGCAACAAACTTGACCAATGGAGCATAGTGAATCAGCAGCCTATCTTTTGCTGACTTAGCGTTTGAGTCTTTGAACTCGCTCCATAAGTCATACAACTCTTCCTGCCTTAGATCCTCCACCATACCACCTTAACCTCTTGGATGAGACTGTCGATGCACGTCAATCAGCCTCTCCTTAGATACGTGAGTATAAATCTGAGTCGTAGAGAGGCGACTGTGCCCTAAAAGCTCCTGAACGCTTCGCAGATCTGCACCACCATCTAGGAGATGAGTTGCAAAGCTATGCCTAAGACCGTGAGGACTCACCTTGGATCCAGTTCTCTCTAAGATTCGCCTCACCTCTCTTTGATCTAGTTTAAGACCATGACTAGAGGTAAACAGATACTCTTGCTCATGACCAGATATCTCCACGTTCAACTTCCCCACAACACAAGACGGCAACATCTTTCTATCGGTTACAAAATAATCTTCTAAAGAAACTAATGCCCTTTGACCGAATATTACTGTTCGACTTTTTCCACCCTTAGAACCTTTTACGGTTGCAGTTAGGCTACTAAAGTTGATGTCTCCAATCAATAGATTACACAGTTCAGAGACTCTTATGCCCGTGGCGTAGAGAAACTCCACAACTGCGCAGTCACGTTCTTTATGTACACCGCCTACCCTGTCGATCAGTTCCGCTACCTCTTGCGTCTTTAGAAACTTCGGAAGGTGCGCCGGGACTTTTGAGGAGGCGAGCCCTAATGCAAGGGCTGGCCCTAAGCTGAATCCCTTAGTCTCTAAGAAGCGAAGGTACCTTCGACACGCCGAGGAGTTCGACGAGATCTGAGATTTAGACGCTCCGTTACTCACAAGTTTCGATTGAAATGAACGTAACTTTCTTGGAGTTATCTCCTTTGGAGACGTTCCATCACTTTCTATCATAAAGTCGACAAAACGAGTTACCTCGTACATGTAACGTCTCTTGGTGTTATCCGCAAGTGATCGTAAAGAGCCTTGAAACTCTCCAAGGAAAAAGTTGTCAACTACGTCTTCTTTACTAGACATAGAAACCTCCTTCCCTCAAAACACTTCGGTTCGCACATGTAGGTGCTTTATTCCATTGATAAAGTTGGATCTAAGTCGATCTGGCTCTCCCACCACCTCGTAGTTTGGCATCTGACTCATCACCTCTTTAAATAACGCCGCTAACTCTCTTCGCGCTAGATGAGCACCCAAACAGAAGTGCGGACCGTACCCTCCGAATCCTAGATGGTGATTGTCCACTCGATCAACTCTAAAGCTGTACGGATCTTCAAAGACATCTTCGTCTCTATTGGCAGACCCATAGAGCAACAGTACCTTTTCGCCTTCGCTCAAAGGAACTCCCAGAGCCGTAGTCGGCTGCGTCGTGGTACGTCTCATAAAGATAACTGGAGACGACCACCTAACGATCTCTTCGACAGCAAAGGGCAGGAGTGCATCCAGATTTGATCGCAGAAGGCTTCTTTGATCAGGATTTTCATCAAGAGCCACCATCCCCCAAGAGATTGCATTTCGAGTCGTCTCGTTTCCGGCAACGACAAGCAGAATAAAAAAAGATGCTAGTTCGGAGGCTGAAAGCGACTCACCTTCAACCGATGCGTTAACAAGAGCAGAGGTAACGTCATCAAGTGGTGATCCGATACGATCCTTCCCTATCTCCTCCATCAGAGACACAAGTTCAAGCGCCGCGGTTAATATTGCTGTATCTATTGGGGTCTCTGGACTCACATACTCTGAGTCCAGAGCGCCTAAAATTATGTTCGATCGCTCCAAGACAAACTGAGCTTTATCATCGGGAACTCCCATCATCTCACATATAATCCGAAGCGGTAGATTTGAAGCGACTTTCGATACAAAATCCACCTCTTTGTAGTTTGCGCATTCCTCTACTAGGTCATATGCGAGAGCCCCTATCCGACTCTCGATCTGTGCCAAGCGTTTTGGAGTAAATGCTCGAGAAACCACCCTCCTTAGAACTCCATGTCTTGGGTCATCGGTATTTATCATTGAACCAAAGAACTCAATAAACTCCTGTGGTAGGTCAGGGATAGATACTGCTCCTCTCGCAGATGAAAACACCTTGGGATCACGAGACACAGTCATCACGTCAGCATGTCGAGTTACAGTCCAAAATCCTCCTTCGTCTTCGCTAAGCAACATCCACGCTGGGTCGTCAAAGTGCGCAACTGGGTTTGTCCTTCTAAGGGTCTCAAGGGCTCCTTCACGAAGCGAAAGTGGCAGTTGCCAAAAGTCCAAAGTCGAGAGGTCGATCTCATCTAAAGTCAAGGATCGATCTACGTTCAACAACTAGAAACTCCCGTCACCTAAAGATCGGTCGGCTCGTTCACACAACTACCTTGTCAATCTATCATGCACCTTACAAAGAAAGTATTCGCATTAACCAACGACTTATTGGCGCTTAGGACCCATCCTTGGTCCCTTATAGACAGCCTCTCTCCCGTAGCGCTGCCTTAGCACAAATACAGTCTCTTCAAGATCTTTGTATCGATCTCTATGAGTCGTCTCATCGAGTAAGTAAAGCTGATGAGCGTGCGATCTTGGGAGTAGTCCCGAAACAGAGACACCTGTAAGTCGAACTGGACCCTTTCTTTGGAGTCTGTCGTACATATCTAAAACTAGATCGCCTAGGTCCTTGCTAGTAACTAGAGCTCGACCAGTCGTCCGAGAGTACGTCGAGGTGGTAAAGTCGGCGTACTTCAGCTTAAGGGTCACCGTTTTGGCGATTAAGTTTGAGCGAAACATTCCTTCGGCGACTTCAACACAGAGATCTTGCAGGTGTGCACAAATGGTTCGAACGTCATATACATCATCTTCAAAGGTCGTCTCATGTCCTAGCGACTTCCTTATACGGGAAACATCAACCGCTCTTGCGTCTTTACCCTTTGCACAGTCCAACAGAAAGTTCGTCGACTTCCCAAAGA
>JAJYFP010000088.1 GCA_021790855.1 Actinomycetes bacterium | reverse complement strand
CTTAGCGCCATGGAATTAGGTATCAGACATCCGATCCTTGGGATCAGAAAGTATGAAACTGACGCAATATGCGCCTCGGTCGGCTTGATTCCCCTAACTGATCCCTCTAATCGAGACCCTCGTATCGTCCGCAATAGGGTTCGAAATGAGGTGATCCCTCTCTTGTGCGACGTAGCTAAGCGGGATGTCGTTCCAATTATCTACCGCACATCTATTCTTTTGCGCAAGGACCAGGAGATAGTGAGTGATGTTCTAAGTCAATGTGCACCTAGCACCTTGAAAGAACTAAGGGAGTGTCCTCCTCATATTGCTTCTATGTGGATAAGAGCAAAGGTGTTTGAAGTTACTCAACTACAGCTTTCTTGGTTTCATACTCAAAAATGTCTAGAGGTCGTGCAAGGTGGCCCCGCATCGACCTCATTGCCGCTGGGCCATCTACTACTTCGAAAATCTGGTTCGCTCAAAGTACGACTGCCGACCAAGGAGTTAGTGAACTTAGTCTAGGCTTTAGGGTGCTACTTATGTGGCTGAGTAAGAAACAAGCTAAGTGGAGGTCGGGTGAAGCGTACTCAAGAGGACTCGCACATAGGTGATCCTATTGTTGATTCAGAGACGCTACAGCTAAGGATAAGGGAACTAGGAGAGGTTATCTCAAAGGACTTTAGCGACAAGACACCGCTACTAATCGGCGTTCTCAAAGGTGCTTTTATGTTCATGTCGGACCTTGCGAAGTCGATAACAGTGCCCGTTGAATTTGACTTTATGGCTATATCGTCCTATGGAAATGCAACCAAAAGTTCAGGCGTGGTTCGGATTCTCAAGGACCTTGATACTGACATCGTTGGACGAGATGTAATCGTCGTAGAAGATATCATTGAAAGCGGCTTAACCCTTCAGTACCTGCTAAGAAACCTCAAGGCAAGAGGTCCTTCTTCAGTGACGATATGTACACTTCTTCTAAAGCGAGGGCTTCAAAGAACGGATCTTCAGGTCGACTATGTTGGATTTGAGATTCCTGCTGACTTCGTCGTAGGATATGGACTCGATGTTGCGGAGCTGTACAGAAATCTGCCGTTTATAGCGCGGTATATAGAAGATCCAGAGTTTTGAGACCATCGTGAAGGTGGACAAAGAGCGAGCACTAATGGCTCTCGTCGAGTATATGGAGTCTATTGGGATAGATCTCGAAGATGAGACACTTCGAGATACCCCTAGGAGAGTGTTAGAGAGTCACTTAGAGATGCTTGCTGGTCGTGACGTAGATCCGCGATCAATTTTGGCAGAGACCTTTCCAGCAGGCCATGAAGAGATGGTGATTGTACGAGATGTGGCATTTTCTTCAATATGCGAACACCATATGTTGCCCTTTTTAGGTAGGGCTCATGTGGCGTATATACCGAACTCGCAAGGGCGGATTGTTGGTCTCTCCAAGTTGGCCAGGTTGGTTGAGGTGCTCTCTGATAGGCTTCAGGTTCAAGAGAGACTGACGACTGAGATCGCTACTTACATTGAGCTAGCGCTCAAGCCAAAAGGTGTCTTAGTCGTAGTTGAAGCTGAACACCTTTGTATGATAGTGAGAGGCGCGAAAAAACCTGGATCAAGGGCTGTAACCTCCGCCGTAAGGGGTGTTTTTAAAGCTAGCGCTGCAACTAGATCTGAGGCTATGGAGCTTATTAGCTCCCCGAAACCATAGGTTGAATTCAATATGATCGTTATGGGTGTTGTAAATGTAACGCCGGACTCTTTCTCTGACGGGGGAGAGTATTTTAGTCACGCTAAGGCAGTAGCCCACGGAATCGAACTGTTTGCTCAAGGAGCGCAGATGGTCGATGTCGGTGGAGAATCTACCAGACCATTTGCTGATACGGTAAGTGAAGACGAAGAACTTCGCCGTGTTGTGCCGGTTGTTCGAGTGCTGTCGCAGTACGGTTTCGTGTCGGTAGATACTCGACACGAAAAGGTAGCAGAGAAGTCTGTAGAAAATGGAGCAAAGCTTATAAACGATATAAGTGGAACTCTAGCGCCCGTGGCAGCGCGGTGTAACGTTCCTTGGGTTGCTATGCATATGAAAGGTAATCCTAAGACGATGCAACTTTCTCCAACCTACGAAGACGTGGTGGAAGAAGTCTTAAACTTCTTGCGCCTAAAGATAGAAGAAGCACTCTCTATGGGGGTTCCAAAGGTTATCGTTGATCCGGGTATTGGATTTGGCAAAACGGCCCTTCATAACCTCCAGCTGTTGAAAAGTATCGGTCGTTTCAGAGAGTTGGGGTGCGCTGTTTTGGTTGGGACTTCAAGGAAGGGATTTTTATCGAAACTATCTGTTGCTGACAAGACTCCTCCGCCTCCAAAGGACAGGGAAGATCATCAGCTGGCTGTTGAGGCGTGGTGCGCCCTTAACGAGGTTTCGATCGTCAGAGTTCATGACGTGAAAAAGACGGTTCTGTTGCTGGAGCTTCATGACAAGGCTGAACTTGCTTATAGAGAACAAGAAGCAAAGAGGAAGCAACAGAAGTTTAACCAACCCTCCCCTAGTTGAAAGGTTCTCTATGGATAAAAGAGAAACGCTCATGACGATTGAACTGAGCGAACTCGGTCTCCTCGGTAGCGTTGGAGTCAGTGATGAGGAGCGAAGTAATCTCCAACCGTTGAGCTTTGACGTAAGGGTTGAGTTAGCGTCCATCCCCGAGTCTGATGACATCGCATCAAGTTATGACTACACCCTAATTGTAGATACTGTCTCAAGGGTGGTCATGAGGACCCAGCATCGGTTACTTGAAACGCTGTCGGTCTCGATCGTATCGGCGTTACTTGAAGACCCAAAGTTGATCTCTGCACAGGTGACGGTAAAAAAAATGAGACCGCCAGTCGAAGCCCATCTTGCGTTTGCTGCAGTTACCTACTTTCGAGAGAAGCGGTAATGCTGTATTACTTGGCGCTTGGATCAAATCTCGGTAAGAGGATGGACTTTCTGGCTGGCGCCGTCAACGCTTTAGGAGATGAGGTAACTAAAATCTCTAACGTCTATGAGACTGAGCCGGTTGGTGGTCCAACGAATCAGTATCCCTACTTGAATTTGGTGTTGCAGGTCGAGACCGACAGCGGTCCTTTTGCCATGTTGCGAAGGGTTAGCTCTATAGAGACCGATAGTGGAAGAGTCCGAGGTGTTGTTAATGGGCCGAGAACCCTAGATATCGATATCGTATTTATAGAAGGAGTAAGAGTACGCTCAAAGGACTTAATCGTTCCTCATCCAAGAGCATTTGAACGTGGCTTTGTAATCGCACCTCTTGCTGATCTTTCACCTTCAGTTGCGTTGAGGCTTTCCCCTTCGTTGTTTAGAGCCATAAACCGAGAAACCCCGAGGATCGGTAGTAAAGCACTTCCAGGGGTTGTCGATGTTGGTTCGTTAGATGGGATCATTAATGCAGTTTAGCCTGTATGGACTGTAAGTGAGAATAGTGATGTCGTTGTGGATGAGCCGCCCGAAGTAGTGTTATTGCTTAACTTCCTGATACTTTGAGAGGTAGTTCTTATGAGTGAAGCAGCGGGGCTAGTACGAGAGTTTTTGGTGTTCGGAGGTCGTTTGAGTTTTCAAAGTAATAGCACCTTATCGCTTGACTATGATTCTTGGTCGTTGTGCAGGAGGTAGCAACTTGCTTTTGTGCGTAGATGTAGGTAATACCCAAATTGTCCTCGGCGTATATGACTTATCTGTCGGCACAGGTCACAAGGATGCATCTTGGGGACTCGTAAGACACTTTCGCTTGGCGACGAGAAACGACTATACCTCGGACGAGATGGCACTTTTGCTATCCCAGATGCTTGCTTTAGGAGGATTGGGAGGCACGAAAGAGCTCACTGGAGCCGTGGTGTCTTCTACGAACCCTATGGTTGGAGCAACGGTTGTGGAAGCAATAAAACGCTGGAGCCACCTCGATCCACTCGTGGTTTCGGGCGCAACCAAAGTTGGGATAGAGGTTAGGTACAACCAACCTACAGAGGTTGGTCCAGACAGGGTTGCTGATGCCGTCGCCTTTCTGGGTCTTTACGATCCCCCGGGCGTAGTCGTCGACTTTGGCACGGCAACAACGTTTGATGCCATCAACTCATACGGGGAGTACATCGGAGGTGCAATAGCACCCGGAGTCGCCGTGAGCCTAGATGCGCTGTTTTCAAGGGCCGCTGCGCTCAGGCGCGTTGAGATGGTTGCTCCATCTATGGCTATTGGACGTTCAACTGCTGAATCGGTGCAGTCGGGAGTTATCTTTGGTTTTGCTGAACTTGTAGATGGAATGTGTGAGAGATTCGAGGAGGAGTTGGGCCCATGTACAGTGGTAGGT
>JAJYFP010000005.1 GCA_021790855.1 Actinomycetes bacterium | reverse complement strand
CTTCGAAGTCTTCAGGAAACTCATCCAAATCATCTTCCACAAGATCGACGTCTAAATCACCGAGATCTTCATCGTCAAAGTCCTCGATCTCTGGATCCAGTCCCTCCATCTCCGCTTCTTCGAGACCTGAATTATCGACTTCGCTGCTCTTCTTCTTCCTTGCCATTTCCACCTTCTAGACCAAACTTTCGCGCAGATACTACCCGATGCTATTTAGTTACATGCACTCTGGAACTACTTTTACCTAAGTTAGTTCGAATTTTTCAAGTGTCTAATCTCTTTTTCATATTCATCTTGCAGCCTTCCTAAGTCGTAGTCGTCGTAATCAACATATGACATAGCCTCACTAACAAGATTATGCCCCGCTATATTTCCAATCAATTGATGCATAGACTGCGCAATTTTACGGTAACTCTCATGTCCAGCTGGCTGAGACCTCAGTTCAACAAGATGCATAAGTTCACGAGCATTGATCTGAAGACGATAACGAATCCGATAAGCCATAGGCATCACATAGGCGGCAACCTCTTTTGAGACGTTTTTAGCCACTAGATCATAAAGTTCTGCCATGGACTCCATAGCATGCTTATACTCATAGACTTGGCCAGATCGCTCGATAACTTCGGGCATTACGTAGCCAAGGTTTGGGTCTATCCCAACCCACTGTGAAGTCAGCATCCGGTGTCTTTGCAGATCGCGAAAGGCTCCATAGTCGCTCACAATCTCGAAGGTGTAGTTCGCCATCTCGAATGCTCTTCCAGGCTTATGTCTTCGGTTCTCTCGTTCGCCAACGTACTCTCGAAATAGCGTCGCCCGCTCGTCTGGTAAAAGAGACTCCACAGAAGCTCTCACCTCGCCATGTTCCTCGCCGCTGTAGTCAAAGAGTATCGCCTCCAGAATCTTGTTCTCCGCGTCTCTGTCAAAGTCAACTAGATGTACATAGGACTCGTTCAACTCATCAGTAAAAGTTTTTTCCGAAAAGATTTCCGTAACAATCTCACCTAATCTACGATCTTTCTTGGATCTATAGTCCACCCAAGCCCCACCTCTATCGCTACGATCCAAACGAGACAGAAAAGCCGGTATCACCTTTTTCAACTCGCTTAAGATGAGTTCGGCAAAAATCTTTGCTTCTTCTAACGGATGCGCCCGAAGCCTCATAATCAAATATTCATAAGATTGAGGTGAACCATAGATTCCAAGATTCGAAAGCGTGCCCACCGGTAACAGGCCCCTAACAGCATCGAAAGAGGCTGCCTTGAGTGAACGTACAACTTCTGGCTCTTTAGGGTCGTCATAGCGGCCCAGCAGATGAGCAAGGACTTGACCCTGGACCGCATTGTACCCTTCAAAGAGCCTGTCCATTTTCTCTTTGTACAGCTTCTCATACGTACTCGATGTGATCTCTGGCGGCGTGGTATACCTGAATCGACCGTCCGAAGCGCGGTCCCCAAAGTTCAGATACCGCGTTGACTGCTCCAGGAAAGACATTAGTCTACTTCTTTCAATCACTTTCGTGAGCGCGTTTGATACTTGCTCGCACGCGAGATGCACCCCGCCAAGCTGCGCTACAGAATCATCCCCATACTCCGAGATCACTCTGTCAAATAGCTTTTCAGAGCGTCGCATACCCACTTCTGAGACGACAAACTCCCTTGCCTCAAAAGAAGAGTCATAAAACTCGTCCAAGAAAAGGCGTCTGAGTGACTTGTTGGTTCGGGAGTATCGCGCGAAAAGTGCCGCCTTAACCGTCTCTGGAAGATTGACAAGCGCGAATACCGGTCCCTCGATGTTTGTAAAGAACAAGGAGAGGACTCCCTTCTCCTTTTCCGAAAACTCTTCCTGCCTAAAGTACATCGCTAAACCTCTGAATCTACGGCATGCTACCCAAGAGACTCTACCGCCAAAAGATTGTGATGTACACCACCAATTTCATTCAGTTCAACATCGAGGTAGCTAGGACCCCCGAACAGCTACACTCCAGAAGAGGCCAGGAAGACCTGAGAAGACAAAGCAACTACACCCCGTAAGCACGCATCAATGGCCTCTGAAGCAGCTTGTGAGGTATTCTGGTTTGGCGCCACTTCACTTATCTGACGTAACAGATCAATGGTTTGCTTGATATTTCGAACAAAGTCTCCCGGAGGAATACCCGTACCTTTAAGAGAATTACCTATATCTTCTCCGTTGGCCCAGCGGTAGACAACACCGGCAAACCCTCCTTCAGGAGCTTTTGTCAGCGGAAGACGCAATGCCGCCTCCTTTTTAACCAACTCCCGCCAAAGAGAAGAAAGTGTCAAGAATCTTACAGAGACTTCTCCATTTGGGAAATCCATCAAATCTCTATAGTTGGGCTTAGATTCGTAAGTGAGGGTAGATACCAGAGCCGCCAAAGAACACGGAGCCAGATCATCAAATAAACTGGATTCTATGGCCAGTGAACAAAGAAGGTCTGACTCAGAATAGATCCGCGAAAGTCGTTCACCTCTTTCCGTAAGCGACCAACCCTCTACGTAACCGTAAAACTCCAAAATCTCGAGTACGCGATTTAGCTGCAAGGCTAAGGACTCCATTTTAGATTTTATCTTCATCTCGACATCCGCAACTCGATGCTGAAATCTCCGATATCTCTTGAAAGCTGCCACATGCTCATCGAAGTATCGACAGGCACTAAAGAGGTCCAGCGTCTTTGAGGAGTCGACCTCCTCCTGCACTGCAGCATCCACGGCATCTTGAGAAAACGAAGGTTCTCCCAGTTCTGTTCCGTCAACGGGAGAGCTTCTAAGCAGATCAGAGACCTTCCATCGGAACTCCTTGGAGCTTGGATCATAAGGCATCGGAAGATCCATCCGACCGACAGAACTCAAGTGCTCCGATTGAAGATTTCCTACTCTATATGCTTTCGAAGAACTAGAAACCAGCGTAAGCTTCACCCTGTTTTTAGATCTAACTCCCACAGATACAACAGCCAAACGTACACGTTTACTTCGATCACGTGCGCTAGGAGCGCTCAGAATCGTACCCACTTTTATTCTATGTAAATCAAGCTCCGACTTATCGAGTCCACGTTGTTTTACACTTGACTTAGATCGAAGACGATCTGCCTCTCTCCGTTCAAGATAACCCACGACATCTCCAAACTCGCAGGTCAATGACTCTTCCACCGACGACAAGCGTCTCCGGTTGCGTGCCAACTCAGCTTCTAGCTCTACCACTTCGGAGTCAGCGCTGTACTGAGCAAAAGAAAGATTCAAAAGATGTCTTGCCGTGTCTGGAAAATATCTTTTTACCAAGTTCGAAGCCATGTTGTAGGTGGGTCTGAATGATGATCGAATGGGATAAGATCGGTTTTGTGCAAGAGATGCCGCCTGCATGAACGTTGTTGATGGATTCCAAAGCACATGACAGTAGCCAATATCATCTATTCCACGACGTCCCGCGCGACCTGCTAGCTGAGTATATTCACCTCCACTCAAAAGAACATGCCGCTCACCATTGAACTTAGTTAGCTTCTCTATTACGACAGAGCGAGCTGGCATATTGATACCCAAAGATAGAGTCTCTGTGGCGAACACCGCCTTGATCAAGGCCCTCTCAAAGCATGCCTCTACTACCTCTCGAAATGGGGGTACCATTCCTGCATGGTGAGCAGCAACGCCTGCTTCCAACGCGGCCATGAACTCTTCAAAGTGCAAGGAGGCCAGATCATCGTCTGAAAGATTAGCCAGGTGGCTGTCTACGACTTTGCGTATCTCCTCTCGTTCTGAAGAGGTTGTCAGACAGATACCGCTGTTTAAGGTCTCCCTCACCGCCTCATCACAACCAGCACGTGAAAAAATGAAGTATATAACTGGGAGTCGATCATCCTCCTTTAACAGCGATACTACGCTTGCCCTTTTGGGCTGAAAGGCTTTGGGACGTGCTCCTCGCTTAAAGGGTGCTTCTGCCAACCAAGGAGCGTCGTAGTGGACACCCTGGGGGTTAGGTCGATCGTCGATAAAGGTGTCAATAGCTTCAAGTGAGTTCGTGCGCCTATTCCCAACTACATAGCGGTGTTGGAGTTCAACAGGACGAGTCTCCTCAATGACAGCCTCCATCGATCCTCTGACAGTGCGCATCCAATGGGCAAACTCCTCGGCATTGGACACTGTTGCAGACAGGCAGACAAGCGAAATAGTTGGGGGAAGATGAATAATAACTTCTTCCCATACCGCACCGCGATAGGGATTCTGAAGGTAATGAACCTCATCAAGGACGACAAGTCCGAGCTGGCTCAAATCATGATTGCCAGCATAGATCATGTTGCGAAGCACTTCCGTGGTCATGACCACTATGGGCGCATCTGCTCTGATCGAGTTATCACCGGTCAACAGTCCTACTTGGTCTGCTCCAAAGTAAGCACTGAACTCCATGTATTTTTGATTGGAGAGAGCCTTGAGGGGAGTAGTGTAAAAAGATCTTTTCCTCTCGAACAGCGTCTTGAATATCGCATATACTCCGACGAGAGTTTTCCCAGAGCCTGTAGGTGCTGCTACAAGAACTGACTCCCCCGCGTCCAAAAGATCTATTGAACGCTCCTGGAACTCATCTAGCTCAAAGTCTACCGAGCCAAGAAACTGTTTTAGTAAGCTGCTATTTGCCACTCTTACTTCATGCTAGCTGCCCGACAGCTCACTTACCCTCCCTCGAGTCAAAACTCGACCAATAAGTATGGACATCTCATAAAAAATCACCAAAGGTATGGTGAGTGCGAAGAGAGAGTAAGGGTCAGAGCTAGGGATAAGTACCGCTCCCGCCGCAAATATTAAAACGATAGCCCACCTTCTAGACTGTGATAACTTTGCAGGAGTGACCAGCCCTAATAGCTGCAAACTTACAAGTATCACAGGAAACTCGAAAGCAGCTCCAAACGCAACCATCAAGACCACGATGAAACCGAGATAACTTTGAGGTGTGTAAAGCGGGTGTATCTGCGGTCCTGCTGCACCTTGTAGGAAAAGCAGTGCTTTAGGAAACACCACGTAAGCCATGAAAGCGCCTAAAATGAAAAGTAGAAACGATACGAATACAAACGGAAACGCGTATCGTTTCTCACTCTTCTTGAGACCTGGAGCTATAAAAACCCAAACTTGATACATAACCACAGGAAGAGCTATAAAGAATCCTCCAAAAGCTGAGATCTTGACCCTCCAGGTAAATCCATCCAAGGGACCGGTGACGTACAATGTGCAGTGACTCGATCCATCCACAATACACAAAGGGTGCATAAAGAAGCGTAGGACATTGTCGTAAAATGCATAAGCCACAATTGCACCAACCGTTATGGCAAAGATTGAGACTATTAGCCTTTTCCGGAGTTCGGCAAGATGTTCAATCAAGGTCATTGCATCAGGACTAGGCCGCTTCTTTCTCAGAATCTTCGCCACCGCGCTCCTCTCAGTTCAACTCTGGTGATCCCGGAGCGAAAGCACCTACTCCCGCATCCCTAAATACGGGCCATCCGTAATCTCCGCCAACATTCGGTCCTTTGTAAGTCGCAGACTCACATTGTCGAGCGTCAGTGTTTTTCGCTATAACAGTGTTGGCAGAGTCCGTGTTATCGTCTCCGTTGACGTTTTCACTTACCAGACCACTCGGAAGAAACGACTCCGATACTTGAGTCTTCATCGCACTATATCTTCCTTTAACCTGAGAAAGAGGATCTACCAACGTTTCACTCACAGATGTTCCCACAGAGGTGACCTGCGTGAGAACTTGAGACATCTCCCCTTGCACCGTATCCCTAATAGATTTAAAGACGCTCCAATACCTACCGGCCTGACGAAGAACCCCAGGTAGCTTCTCAGGACCAAGGACTATGAGCGCAACTACCGCAACGATCAGAAGCTTCGCTGGATCCAAATTCATATCTTTCGACCACCAACTTTTTGGATTAATCCTCCACTTTAGTGTAGTTTATGAACTGGATTAACTCCGTGGATCAAGATCTAGATATTGCTTTAGCTCATATCTGGCTTTTTTGTCGCATAACTTCTCAGTCGTTCCAAAAAAGTAGGTGATGACACCTCAAAGTGAAAGTTAATGATATCGTCCACCTCAATTGGGGGGCCTACATGATTCTCGTTGAGTTCCGCGGGAAGCCGCCAGAATGTCATCTTGACTCCGGCTGAAACAAGGATCTCGACCACCTTTTTGTCTGTCTCTTTCCTAACAATATGGTCACATCCCGGACAGTGAAACGTATAGGAAGACTCTCCTGTATTCGAACATACAAGAACCTTCAGATCATTTGGAACCAACTCTACATCACCGCAGCTCTGGCACATAGCCCTTATAATAGGCATAGCGACTCCTTTCGCAAGTACCACATCCAACATTTACATATCGACAACGAAAGTGAAGTAATTAACCCGCTTTGCAATAAATTATCTCATACAGGCCTTAGGAGTCGTTCCGTTGCACCTCGGAGGTCAGAAATAAAGTCTGAACTGATCTAGGGGCCAAAATATCAAGACCACCTTCCCAACGATAAGCTTCTCTGAAATGGGGCCGAAGATCCTTGAATCTTTGGAGTTTTGACGATTGTCGCCCATGACAAAGACTTTTCCTTTAGGAATCACTTGAGAAGGCAAATAATACGTCAACGCGGACTTAGGGAGGAAAGGCTCCTTTAGCAGCTTACCGTTTATGTACACTTGTCCGCCAATAGCCGAGATACGCTGTCCTGGAAGTCCTATCACCCTCTTTACAAGGTCAGTTATTCCGGCACTGTTGGTATCGGATTTTGGTTTACGAAAAACCACTATGTCGCCTTCGTGCACCTTATGAAAATCATAACTTAGTTTATCCACGAGAATCCGATCACCAATCTGCAACGTTGGCAACATCGAACCGGACGGAATATAGTACGACTGAAAAACGAATGCTCTAACCACTAGAGCCAACGAAAAGGCTACTACAGCTACCGTTAGCCACTCCAAGACCGTTCGGGATAAGGACTTCTTTTTCTTCGACCGTTCCTTGAGCAGTTCCAAATCCCTCCTACAGACTCTCGATAAGCTTTTCTACACGTTCATCCTCATACTTGAAAGGATCTTTGAGCATTACCGTTCTTTGTGCTTGGTCGTTGAGTTTCAAATGGACCCAATCAACGGTAAAGTCGCGACGTTTCTCCTTTGCTTTTTGAATGAACTCTCCACGTAGCTTAGCTCGAGTCGTCTGAGGAGGTTCAATGACGGCCTTTTCTATTCTTTCATCATCCACGATTCTCTCAGCCATGCCCTTATCTTGCAGCTTATAGAAAACTCCCCTCGTCGTAGAGACGTCGTGGTACTGCAGATCCAAAAGGCTCACTTGCGGATGTGCCAAAGTTAGAGCATTTCTTTCTCTATAGGCTTCAATAAGCTTGTACTTCATGACCCAGTCACACTGACGGTCAAGATCCAAAGGGTTATGGCTCAAGGTAGTTAGAACATGCTCCCACATATCAAGCGCTCTCTTCTCTTCTGGCGGCAACCCTTGAGTCTCGGAGTATTTCTTAGCTCGATCCAAGTATTCGCCTTGTATCTCAAGAGCAGTAAGTTCACGGCCGTTGGCCAATCTGACTCTTCGAGTACAGGACATGTCGTGCGAAATCTCTCTGATAGCCCTAATAGGATTCTCCAACGAAAAGTCCCGGAGGGCTATGGACGGATCTTCCAGCATTCGTAGCATGATGCTCATGGCACCAACCTTTAGATAGGTCGCATACTCCGACATGTTAGAATCGCCAACTATTACATGTAATCTCCGATATTTCTCAGCATCCGCATGCGGTTCGTCACGAGTATTGATTATCGGTCGGGACCTTGTCGTCGCAGAGGACACACCTTCCCAGATATGCTCTGCTCGTTGAGATATACAATAAACGGGTCCGCGGGCCGTAAGAAGTACTTTACCAGCACCGGCATAGATCTGACGCGAGACCAAAAAAGGTATCAGCACCTCAGCGAAGTGAGAGAACTCTTCACCCCTTGTTGTCAAATAATTCTCGTGACATCCATATGAATTACCGGCCGAGTCCGTATTGTTCTTGAAGAGGAAGACAGATCCCCGTATTCCTTCTTCTCGCATCCTTGCCTCTGCGGATCCAACCAAAGACTCAAGAACTCGCTCTCCTGCTTTGTCATGAGCAACCAGATCAGATATTGAATCGCACTCAGGCGTTGCATACTCAGGATGAGATCCCACATCTAAATAGAGGCGAGCGCCATTTTCTAAGAACACGTTCGACGATCTACCCCAACTTACCACCCTCCTGAATAGATAACGTGCTACCTCATCTGGAGAGAGTCGTCTTTGACCCCGCAACGTACAGGTCACCCCATACTCATTCTCCAGACCGTAAATGCGTCGTTCTAGCCCATTGAAATTTGGGTCGTCGTCGATGGCTCTTTACTCCTTCTCACCCTTGACGATCTCCTTTAGTTGATCTTGAGAGATACGTTTAAATGTTCTACGACCGTTCCCTTGGGATAGGACGGCTACCTCGAGATCATTGGCTAAAAGCACTCTCCCAGGTCCCGCCAGTGCAGCCACAGAGGCAGCTATAGCTTCCTCAAGATTCCATGAAGCCCGAAACGAATTACTGAAGCGTCCCAATACCGCTTCGGCATCTCCACCCAAAACGCAGAAATTTGTCTCGTCGACTACCGTGCCGTCATACAAGATATGGTAAAGCTGGCTCTCTGAGACCACAGAACCTATCTCAGCTACAAGAATCTCAACCTCCATAGGTTTCATTTCGTGGGTAAAAACTTGCCCAAGGTATTGGGCATAAATATTTGCCAAGGATCGCGCGTCGACATCGTGACGAGAGTACGCGTATCCTTTCGTATCAGCATGGCGTACCCCAGCAACCCTAAGTTGATCAAACTCATTGTACTTTCCAACACCTGCGAACGCTATACGATCGTATATCTCCGAGATTTTATGCAATGATCGGGACGGGTTCTCCGCACAGATCAGAACACCTTGGTCATATAAAGTTCCAAGAAGAGCACGACCCCTTGCGATTCCTTTACGCGCATAGTCTGCTCGATCCTTCATCACCTGTTCTGGGGCAACATAATAAGGCATGCTCATTGTCTTGGACCTCCTTGAGCGACCTCATCCACAACCTCTTTGGAAACCCCGGCTACCTGATCATCTGGAATCCTTTCGTATCCACTTTCATCCACCGTGGCAACTATCGGATAGACTCCCCGCATGAAGTCTGGACCGCCGGTGGCTGAATCCTCTTGGGCTGCTTCAAAAAGTGCTCTTAGCGCTAAGCGCACTGCGTCCTGCCTTGACAACTGGCTTCTGTAGGCAAACTTAACATAGGCTTGTGCCTCTCGCCCCCCTGAACCTATCGCGTAATAATCCACCTCTTCATAACGTCCTCCAGTAACGTCATAGTTAAAGATTTTCCCCTTAAGACTCTCTCGGTCCCAGCCCACAAAAAGAGGAACGACAACAAGTCCCTGCATCGCTAGCGGCAAATTAGCCCTGATCATCTGGGCAAGTTGATTTGCCTTACCTTCCAAAGAGAGCCTGACTCCTTCGACTTTTTCATAGTGTTCGAGTTGCACTTGAAAAAGCTTTACCATCTCCATCGCCGGTCCTGCCGATCCAGCAAAGCCCACCGCCGAATAACGGTCAGCTGGATAAACTTTTTCTATCCTTCGGTCGGCAATTATATTTCCCGCGGTAGCTCTTCGGTCTCCAGCAATCAGAACCCCCTCGTCGAAACGTATCGCTACGATGGTAGTTCCGTGAGGAACTTCACTTGCCTGACCAAACTCTAGCGAAGTGCCTGCGACATGCTTCACCTTCAAAAAGGAAGGTTCTTCTTGATCTAAAGAACTCAGAAGCTTCATGAAGTTGGGACCCGGGTCCTCATTTACCCCAAAAATTGGAAGATTCACTTAACACCCTTCGACTTGACACATAATTGGAATCAACTGCACGGCTAATGCTACCGTGAGAAAATAGTCGCTACTGCCCTCCTTTTTGCACGTAGTTACGGACAAACTCCTCTGCATTTTCTTCCAGCACCTCATCGATCTCATCCAAGAGATCGTCAAGATCTGCCTTCAACTTCTCCGCAGACTCATTTTTCGCCTGTACGTCTTCTTCGTGAAGCTCTTCTGAATCTCTCTGTGTCTGTGACTTTCGCTTTTGTTCTCTTTCAACCATGACTACCCCTATGCGCCAAGACCTTCAAGTAGCTCTAACGCGCTATTGCTTTTTTGTATTAAACCATCCACGTGATTAAATGTTCCTTTCAGTGGGTCCATCATCGGCACTCTACGCAGAGGATCCTTGCCTGTATCAAAGATCAAAGAGTCCCAGTTAGCGGCTGCAATGGAATCTCCGAACTTTTCCAGGCATTTTCCTCTAAAGTATGCCCTTGTCTCTTTTGGTGGTTCAAACACGGCTGCTCCTACTTCTTTTGAATCTAGCAGTGTTTCTAATCCTGCACGCAAAGCAAGTGACTTCTCAGGACGAATATCATGATACTGCAGATCAATCGCCGCCAATTTGGGATCATCCCATCCAAGAGAGTGTCTCTCTTTGTAACCATCGACAAGATTCATCTTTGCAACCCAGTCCAGCCGACGTCTAAGTGCCATTGGATCACTCTCTAGGCTTGTCAACGTATCCTCCCAAAGTTCAAGCAGTTCTGTAACCTCCTCTAGCGTTCCCACAGAAGGAATGCCATCTCTCTCGAAGTATTTCTTCGCCACGTCAAAAAAGCTCCACTGAACTTCAAGTGCTGTCATTGAACGACCATCGGTAGTGTCCACGGTTGCCTTTAACCCTGGATCGAAGGAAACTTTTCTTAGAGCGTAAACGGGAGAAAGAATTTGGAGCTCCACCTCGTCTAGCATTCCGTCTTCGATCATCGAAAGAACTATGGCCGTTGATCCCAGCTTCAACAAAGTCGAGATCTCCGATACATTAGCATCTCCAATAATTACGTGAAGTCGACGAAATCTTGTTGCATCCGCATGCGGTTCGTCACGAGTATTGATTATCGGTCTCTTTAGGGTTGTTTCGAGCCCGACCTCTTCCTCAAAAAAATCAGCGCGCTGACTCAACTGAAACCGAACCGCCCCTTGAGAACCAGGAGCCTCCGTACCAACTTTTCCTGCACCACAAAAAATCTGTCGAGTAACAAAAAACGGAGTTAACTGCTTCACGATCTTCGCAAAAGGTACCGAGCGGTCCATCATGTAGTTTTCGTGGCAACCATATGAGTTACCCTTGCCGTCCGAGTTATTCTTATAAACCACGATCTCCTGCCCGGGCGGCATGAATCTCTTGGACGCCTTCATTGCCCGCTTAAGCACCTCTTCGCCCGCCTTATCATACATAAGAGCCTGCCTCGGGGATATGCACTCAGGCGAAGAGTACTCTGGGTGTGCGTGATCTACGTAAAGCCGGGCCCCGTTGGTTAGTACGGTATTTACCAGATGGGTTTCCATCTCAACATTCACCGGAGTTTCGAATGAAAATCCACGCGCGTCGTTACCAGGAGACTCGGTTTCAAAATCCCAACCAACCCTTCCGGCTGCCTCAGACACATACGCGTTTATGAGAACCGATGACACAGAGATCGGGTTAGCATCCGGTGATCCGAGAACCGATATTCCATACTCCGTCTCGATCCCGCAGACCTTCGTTATAGCCATAACCCTCCTATTTACCGTATCTACTCAGAGATCTAGAGATATTGACCAGTCGCAACTCGTTCAATCGCCCGTCCACCTTCAGCTTCTTTGCCTTGGGTAACCAAAGTACGAATATAGACAATCCGCTCACCCTTCTTTCCAGAGATCTTGGCCCAGTCGTCCGGATTCGTGGTGTTGGGAAGGTCTTCGTGCTCTTTGAACTCTTTCGCAATCGAATAAAGCAGGTCTTCAGTACGAATTCCGGGCTTTTCCCCTGCGATCTCACGTTTGATCGCCTGCTTTTTGGCCCGCCGAACGATATTTTCGATCATCGCGCCCGAAGAAAAGTCCTTATAATAGAGGACCTCCTTATCTCCATTTTGATAAGTAACCTCTAAAAATCGATTTGGTTCGTCGGTACTATACATCGTCTCTACCGTCTTTTCGATCATCAAAGAAACTGCCTTATTCGCGTCGCCTCCACCAAGAAGCTCGACCTCATTCTTCGCTATAGGTAAGTCAGCCGTTAGATAACGACCAAAAATCTGAGCCGCCGAAGATTCATCTGGTCTTTCAATCTTTATCTTCACATCAAGGCGTCCGGGACGAAGGATAGCTGGGTCGATGAGATCTTCCCTGTTGGAAGCTCCTATCACAATAACGTTTCTAAGTGTTTCAACGCCATCAATTTCAGCTAACAGTTGCGGGACAATGGTCGACTCCATGTCGGAGGATATTCCTGTTCCTCTAGTTCTAAAAAGAGAGTCCATCTCATCGAAAAACACGATCACAGGTACTCCTTCTTCCGCCTTTTCCCTAGCTCGTTGGAAGATAAGCCTTATCTGACGCTCTGTCTCGCCCACATACTTATTTAAAAGTTCAGGTCCTTTTACGTTCAGGAAGTAACTTCGCACAGACTCGTTGCCTGTTACCTTTGCAACTTTCTTGGCCAAAGAGTTGGCTACTGCCTTCGCAATCAAAGTCTTCCCGCAACCTGGAGGTCCATAAAGGAGAATCCCCTTAGGAGCCGGAAGCCTATACGAATGAAAAAGCTCACGATAGAGGAAGGGAAGTTCTACTGCATCCATGATCTCTTCGATCTGCGCATCTAAACCTCCAATGTCTTCATAACTGACGTCAGGAACTTCCTCCAGAACAAGTTCTTCGACTTCCGGCCTTGGCAGCTTCTCTATCACGAAGCCTGTCCGGGAGTCGAAAAGAACCGAATCGCCAGCTCGTAGTTTCTCGTTTATAAGGTCACCAGCCAGCTCAGCAACTCTCTCTTCATCGGCGCGTCCGACCACGACGACGCGCTTGCCTGCTTCCAGAATGTCTCTTATAGCTACAACTTCTCCGACGACTTCTGGAGAACGCGCCATGACCACAGTAAAAGACTCATTGAGTACAACTTCTTGGCCCTTTTGTAGTTCATCTATCACAACGTCAGGATGTACCGCCACTCTCATCTTGCGACCTGACGTATGTACATCGACAGTTGAGTCATCATTTGCCCCAAGGAAAACTCCATAGGCAGAGGGAGGTTGGGTCAACTTCTCAACTTCTTCCCTCAAAGTTGCTATATGTTCTCGTGCTTGTTGGAGCGTGAACGTAAGCTTCTCATTACGAAGCTGAGCTTGGGCAAGTTGACCTGTCACCTCCAGCAGCTTCTCTTCAAGAGCTCTTACCCTTATAGGAGAGTCTTGAACCCTTTGTCGCAGCTCTGTAACCTCTTCTTGAAGTCGAGCTATGGTTATCTCTAACTCGTCAGGCATCCCAGCACCACCTTGATTCTCACGATCAAACTTAGTCGTCTGAACCACCTCCCTATAAGTAAGCTATACCCTCTGGAGATCGATTAGGTAACGTAAACTAATTCAATCTTAGAAACTTAGTTTGTCACGGTTTCAGACTAGAGTGGGCCTATAACACAAGTTGGCTGTGATTTCCCACTCTGTAAAAGCGAGGAGTTTAATGAAGGTCTGGATAGATCAGGATCTCTGTACCGGTGACGGACTCTGCGAAGAGATTTGCCCTGCCGTATTTACCCTGTTAGACGATGGTTTAGCCTATGTAAAAGATAGAGATGAGGTAATGAACAACCCCGGGGGATCTGCCCAGATGGTTGATGTACCAGCAGAGCAAGAAGAGGCGGTCGTGGAGGCGTCTGAGGAGTGTCCTGGAGAGTGCATATTTGTGGAGACTGATTAAGATTCAGTCAGCCTAGATGCTCCGATGTAATGGATTTGCCTGGTCGCGCATATATCAAAAATCCTGTGTGCGCTACCATTCTATGCTCAGGACGAGCAACAGGCGATTTGTAGTGCCAAGGTCTTTCAAGGAGTTCGACATAGCTCCTTGAATGAAACCGGTATCGATCCAGAGCATCGTTCAAGGTTATGATTTGAGTTACATTTGTTAGATATACGCACAATATACCGTCCTGACGCAACAAAGCACGAACGTTCTCAAGAGCATCCCAAGGTTCGGGTAGGTCTAGAACCACTCTTTCGAATCTCTCTGACGATGCATATGTGCTTACATCGGAATTAATGAGATTGTAAGAGTCTTTCACAGCGTCGCCGAAGAAGTTGAACACGTTCTTTCTGGCTAAATTTAAGTGATCTTCTCGAATCTCGACGCCTGTAACTTTAGCCCCATGAGAGAGAAGTCCCAGGGAGAGGGCACCTGAGCCAACACCCGCCTCGAGGACGGAGACGCCCGGATGTAGGTCAAGGTTGAAAAGTATATGACCTAGATCTTTGGGATAAATGATTTGCGCACCACGCGGCATTAGGTAGATGTAGTCACTGAGTGTAGGCCTATATAGGTAAAATTCCTTGTCGCTTTGCGATCTGTATTCATGGCCGCTGCTTTTCCCAATGAAAGTTCCCAGATCAATTCTTCCAAGGTGATTGTTTATTACCCTTCCAACATCGATTCGCTCCAGGTATCTATTTCCCCTTTTATCTTCGATGACTACTAGATCACCTTCTCCAAAGGTCTCATCTGTATCTGAACGTAAGTTGGACTCTATTTCAACCTCGACTTAATCTCTGATCGCGACTTCGACGCAATAAGGAAAGACTCTCCCCTTCCAACTTTAAGCCGTAACGGCTTTGATCTCGCATCTTCTCTGGCGTTAAAAAACTTGGAAATGCGCTTTAATGCAATAAATCCTACAACCGGAACGACTATGTAAGGATTCGAAGAAGCCAAGAGCTTCTCGCGAACCAAATTAACCTTCAACCTTTGGATCAGGTACTTTCTGGCAAGAGATATCATAGCCGTTGCCACTAAAGTCTCTTGATTTCAATGATTGAACTTCTGCGACGACCACGAAGGTACCCAACAACGAAGATGGCACCAACGCTGACGGCGACGGCGATTGCCACCATACTTGGCGAAGCTGGCGCCGCTGCTTTAGAGATCCTCGAGGCACCGCCTGACAAAGATCTAAAGGCATCGGTCAATTGAGCCTTCGTCACTTCATTGTTTCCGTCTTTCGAAGACAAGTAATCCTCCATTCAGATTAAGATTGTGACGCTTAAAGCTTCGAGGTTTTGCGCTTGCGACCAAGCGTCCAAGAGGTTGCAACAATCCCTACGCCCGCTACAAGGGTTATGAGATATGGGAGCCACGTGAGATCACCCGTAAAAGAACTCCCGGTTTCAGTCTGTAGTAGTCTTAAGATGCCCAAAAGCACCAGTACTGTTCCTAATCCAACAAGAACCGCTCCACCTACCCCAAAGCCAACGTACTTCAGGATGGACTTAAGCGGAGCGAGAGTCTCTTGCTTCATGTAGCGGACTACAAGATCGAAGCTTTCACGAACTTGTCCTTTGCTCTCAGAAAGCGTCGCTTTCAACACCGACCTCCCAACCAATCACTCGGTTCCCTGTTATAGGCTAGACTTAAGTTACAAAGTTGTCTACCGGTTACGAAGATATACTAATCGGACTCACAATCTCACATCAAGAAGATTCCGCAGGAAGTGTCAGCACACGAGGAACAATCTTTAATAGGATCAAGGTTGAGTTCTGACTCCCTTGATCAAACAGGAGCGCAAACCCTCTCTGTAAGGGCGGGGTCGAGCGACCTCTGTAACACCGTCGAGGCAAAATAGCACTATGAGCATTCGCGAGCGCCTCTATCCACGAGAACAGGAGCTATCCGTTCTCGTGCGCCACT
>JAJYFP010000087.1 GCA_021790855.1 Actinomycetes bacterium | reverse complement strand
CTTTATGTATCGTGCTTACGCTGCTGATCCTCTTATGCGTAGAAACGTTGGGATTGGACGACGACTTGCACCACTTATCGACAACGACAGAAGGGTTGCGGAGTTGTTGCACGCACTTTTACTCTCTCTGCCAGGATCTCCAATCCTGTACTACGGCGACGAGATCCTCATGGGAGATAACATCTACCTAGGAGATCGGGACTCTGTCCGAACGCCTATGCAGTGGACCCCTGATCGAAATGCAGGATTTTCAAGAGCCGACTTTGCTAAGCTGTATCTTCCTCCAAATATGGATCCAGTCTACGGATATGAGGCGCTAAACGTCGAGTCGCAGATGCGCAATCCTTCCTCATTTCTCAGATGGCTTCGTCACTTGCTCTGGATCCGCCGCTCAGAAGGAGTCTTTGGTGTAGGTTCCCTACAGGTCCTAAACTCAGACAACTTGAGTTGTTTTGCCTTTGTGAGATCCATCGACGAGGAGGACAAACATGTTCTGTGCGTCAATAATCTATCTAAATCAGCGCAACCGCTCTCGTTAGATCTATCGAAATATATTGGCAAGGTTCCTTATGAACTTCTTGGTCGAGTTCCGTTTCCAATGGTGGAAGCAACTCGTTATACCTTTACGCTTCCGCCTTATGGAGTATTTTGGTTCGATTTGGCGACAGAGTAAGGATAACCTGATGCAGGGGAGTGAATATGCCAAAGGATACCGAGACGGAGTCTGGTAAGAAACTTATCTCGCTAGATGAGATCCTTGCCTTGGCTCAGATCAAAGTCCCTCTAACTGAGATAACCCAGTTTGTGAGAAGATCTCGCTGGTATCTCGGTCGACAAAGTGCGACTTTGGAGTTTATGGTTTGTGGATATACAGACGTTGATGGAGTCGATCCTTCGGTTCTCCACGTCATAGCTAAAGATGATGACGGAGGAGTCTGGAACCTTCCTTTGATTATCGCCTATGAGAGCTTGGATGGGACTCTCATCGCCGAGGTGCCAAGACCAGGAAGCAGTTCATGCTTCATCTACGATGCCACCTCCTTGAGAGTTGGACAAAAAGCTTTAATCGGCGATGTAGGGAAATCAAAGGTGGAACCTAAGGTTTCGTCTAAGAGCTTTGAACAGTCGAATACGTCCTTTATCTACGACGACCTTTACTTCAAGCTCTATCGGCGCTTAGTTCCTCATAAAAATCGTGAAGTCAAGATCCTAGAGGGTCTATCGAGGGTTACTGAAGGCGAAGTTCCACAGGTTATAAAGGTGGGCGAGCGGTGTGGGTACAGTACCCATCTGATCCTAGAGTCTCTAGACGGCCAAGACCTTTACGGAGTGATAAAGGCGTTGTTAATGCACGGCGACGTAGAAAGGGTCAAGAAACATCTCTCGAACTTAGGTGTCTTGCTAGCGAGCGTACATAGGTCACTACGGGGCCTATTTGGGTATGAGTCTATAACTACCGACCAACTTTACTTACGAGCTTATAAGAGAATGAGTGAGCGAATAGCGACGCTGGAGCCTTCGTACTCCAGCACCGACTACAACTCTAGCCAGATAGACGCGATAGCCGCTTCGCTCTCTGCATACATAGAAAGATCTCAACGGGGAGAGGACTCCAAGAGAGGGAGAACGTCCGCTAGCACACAGATTCAAGTAATCCACGGTGACCTACACCTTGGACAGATCCTTATCTGTGGTGATCGCCAAACTTTGATCGACTTCGAAGGCGAAGTTCTTGGAGAGAAAGACGATTGGTTCAAGGCCAAGGAGTACGACCTAGCTGGAGTGGCAAGGTCGATACACTATGCCAGCTTCGAAAGCCGCTATCTGCTGACGGAGGCGGGAGAGATGGTTGTGAGTGAACTAGAAGACGCCTTTTTGGGAGCTTACTTGAGTGATCAAAGTACATACCTTGACTCGTCTGTGACTGCATTTGATCGAGATCTGTATGAGGTATTGAAGCTAGAAAAGGCTGTATATGAGCTAGAGTACGAGCTGAGAGCTCAGAGAGGGCTGCTTGCAATCCCTGCTAGTTTCCTATTAGGTAGGAGAGGTGAACAAGGCGATGAATGAACTCAGGTACGCCTCAGATCTGGACCTATACCTCTTTGGTGAGGGCCGACATCAGATGGGATGGGAGTTTCTTGGAGCTCACTATGGTGAGTTTCAAGGAGAACTGGCGGTACACTTCGCGGTGTGGGCTCCAGCAGCGCGCTCCATATCGGTGATTGGCGACTTCAATGGGTGGGACTATACCCATGGGTATATGTCACCTCGCGGAGACTCTGGTGTGTGGGAGTTTGTTTCAAAGCGGTGTCGGCCCGGAGACATATATAAGTTCTCGGTTGAGACCTCCTCAGGAGATCGCATCGAAAAAGCCGATCCTTATGCACTTTGGACCGAGGTACCTCCAAAGACGGGATCTCGAGTGATTGAGACTTTGGAGTTCGAATGGACAGATCAGGAGTGGATGACGAATCGACCTGAGTGGATTGGAGACTCGCCAGTTTCGATATACGAAGTTCATCTTGGTTCATTTATGTATGGTCGATATGAACAAAGCTACCTCTATGCCGTGGATGAGCTTGTTGGACACGTCAAGGAGTTGGGTTTTACTCATGTAGAACTCATGCCGATCAACGAGCACCCCTTTGGAGGTTCCTGGGGGTATCAAGGCACGTCATATTTTGCCCCTTCTTCAAGGTGGGGAACTCCTTCAGAGCTTGCTGCTTTGGTGAATGCGTTTCATGAGCAGGACATAGGGGTAATCTTGGACTGGGTTCCTGGACACTTCGCAACTGATCTTCATGGACTGTTCCGCTTTGACGGTTCAGCGCTTTACGAACATCTTGATGAGATCCAAGGTATACATCCCGACTGGGGGTCGGCGATCTTTAACTTTGATCGCAAAGAGGTAAGAAGTTTTCTTCTCTCCTCCGCCTATTTCTGGGTAAGTAAGTATCATATAGATGCCCTGAGGGTGGATGCGGTGGCATCGATGATATACCTGGACTACTCGAGGTCGAGCTGGGTTCCTAACGTCTACGGAGGGCGTGAGAATCTTGGTGCTATCTCTTTGCTGCAGGAGGTGAACACTATGGTGCCTCTCCTTTCAAAAGGTGCCGCTACTTTTGCAGAGGAGTCGACCGCTTTCCCAAAGGTGACTCAAAGTGTAGACGTAGGTGGTTTAGGTTTTGGGTTCAAGTGGAATATGGGTTGGATGCACGACACATTAGAGTACTTCTCTTACGATCCAATCTACCGCAAGTACCATCACGACCTTATTACCTTCGGTCTCTTGTATGCATTCTCGGAGAACTTTGTACTCCCCCTCTCTCATGACGAGGTAGTTCACCAAAAAGGTTCATTATATGCAAAGATGTTTGGAGACGAGTGGCAACGGTTTGCTCACCTTAGAGCTCTATACGCGTGGATGTGGGCGTATCCAGGTAAGAAGCTGCTGTTTATGGGTTCTGAAGCTGGACAAGGGTACGAGTGGAACGATGAAGTGAGACCTGACATGGGCTCTTCAGAGTTGCAAGAGAAGTTAAAGGGACTTGTGCATGACCTAAATCATATCTATCGAGGTACTCCACAGCTTTATCTCGCAGATCATAAGCCTGAGGGTTTTGCATGGGCGGTTGTTGACGATAGGGATTCAAATACCTTTGCCTTTACCCGAAAAGTTTCTCACCTGGCCCGTGAAGTCCTATGTGTGGCTAACTTTTCCCTTGCAGACCGTAGTGACTACGAGATTCCGGTAGAAGTTGACGGCACTTGGATGGAGGTGCTGAATACCGATTCAGTGCACTATGGGGGTTCAGGGAAAGGAAACTTGGGGTCTGTCAAAACCTCACGGACTACTCAGCCCTGGAACCTTAGGGAAGGGCCTGTTCTGTCAGTAACGTTGCCCGCGTTGAGCGTGGTTTACTTTTTATCTCCGCAAAACACTGACGAACTTTGACCTGGTTTATCGCAATGGAGCAGACGGTCTGCGATGGACGTGATCTGTAAGATAGTCGTTGGCCAACGCCTGGGTGTGCGAAGTTGCTGGGCGAGTCGGGGAGGGGACGTCGGCGGTTACCTCCCTAATCATACCAGCGGCGTTCTCGGAGCTCAGAAATGAAACGTCATACTTGACCGCAAGACAGGTGTCTTTTCTACGCAATGACGAGAGTGACGCCAACTCAAGAGCACATTTGAAGTAGGAGTTTTCCCGCGCGAGTGGATTGGGCCAGGTTGCGCTAACAGGTGTACCCTGTTCATCTCCAGACTAGTTAACTGGTAAAGAGTTAGCGGAATAGATGGAAAAGAACCACTGGAGTACTCACTTGTTGGATTCTAGATATGTTCCGGACCGCG
>JAJYFP010000004.1 GCA_021790855.1 Actinomycetes bacterium | reverse complement strand
GAAGAAGAATTACTCCCGGAGGTTCGGGAATGGACGCGGTTGCGGTCCAACTGGAGGAGTTCAGCACCTTGCTTGCGCTCCAAAAAAAGACTTTTTCGGAGCTGAGGTAGTACAAATACCTCTCATTGACATACTCGAACGAGATACACTCAGGAACCATCCTTCATCAGTGGCCCCTACTTTGTTGGACTCGTTTGTAAAGATTCGTGAGCGCTACCTCTACCTGACTGAAGTTGAGGCGTACGGTGGCTCCGACGATGAAGCCTCTCATGCCCATCGCAGATTAACGCCACGAAATAAGGTCATGTTCGAAGAAGTGGGTCGGCTCTATGTCTACTTCACATACGGCATGCATAACTGCGTTAATGTGGTGGCTCACAGAGACGGTGAAGCCGGTGCGGTGCTTATTCGTTCGGGAGTTGGACTTTATTGGAAAGACGATGAACTTCATGTTGAACCTATCTTGGGTCCAGGTCGGGTTGGTAAGTACCTTGGCGTTACTCCCATAGACAGTGGAGTCGACGTCGTCCCCAGCGTTAAGCCAGAGACAGACGTCACATCTTTGCCCTATCTCATAGGTCGAGACCCAGAGCTCAGTTCCTGTATCTACCAGCACCTGAATATGGTGAAGTCTGTTGAGATAAATGCAGGTCCAAGGGTTGGAATAAGTAAAGCGAACGACAAACATTGGAGGTTTTGTTTGTCGAGTTCTTCTCTGGTGTCCAAGTTCAGGGTTGCAAAACCAAAAAAGAACCGACAAATGTTTACTGATTTGAGATAAGTTGTACGGACAACTTTATTTGCCTCTAATATTATGAGTGTTAGTGTATGTAATTGCTCATAGAGGAGTTCTTAGGTGCGAGCCTTGTTAGCGTCCCCGCTTGGTTTCTTGATCGGCATGGCCCTTGGGTCGGTAGGTGGGGGTGGAAGCATCTTGGCTGTGCCGGCTCTGGTCTATGTTGCTGGACAAAATCCTCATGCTGCTACGACCACCTCGTTGGTCGTGGTCGGAGCGACTGCGCTTGGGGGAATGTTGTCCCATCTACGAGCGGGTAGAGTGAAACTGGGCCCCGGCACCGTATTTGGACTTGTGGGAACCGGCGGTTCCTTGTTGGGAGCGATGATTTCAAGGCAAATACCTTCAAACCTACTCCTTTTCCTATTTTCGTTCCTTATTCTTTTTGCCGCCTATCGGATGTGGCCAAAGAAGTCCAGTAACGGCCAAGCGCAACCTGCTGAGCTTCAAGTTGGGGAAGATATTTCGTTGGCGTTTTCGGACGCTCCTGTTGCCGTGGCGACGAAATCTGATAGTAGGACCAAGATGATTGCCTTGGTCGTTGTCACAGGAACGGTCGTTGGATTCTTGACGGGCTTGTTTGGTGTGGGTGGTGGATTTGTAATTGTTCCGGCTTTAGTGCTGGCGCTGAAGTACGATATGCCTGAAGCAGTGGGAACTTCGCTTCTCGTGATCGGTGTTAACTCAGCGATTGCGCTTTTAGGTCGTATTGCCACTTCCCATGTTCAGTGGAGTATCGCCATTCCCTTTACGATTGCAGGTTTGTTGGGATCGCTCGTTGGGCGTCGTATCTCCGACAAGGTGCCTGTCAGAACTCTGGCTAAGTCCTTCGTAGTACTCCTGTTGGTAGTTGGCGCATATGTAGCTATCAAATCTGCTTCTGTTCTTTAGACTATATTGGGTCCAAAAGCGCACTGGAAGATCGAGGAGCATGATGAGAGTTTTGTACGTTCCATTGATTAAAACGGCTAATCAGTGACTTGAGGAGGTCTTGTTATAGCGTAGATGTAATGATCTTTCCATGCATTGTCGATAAATAAAAACCATCTAGCAAGACCTTCTCTCCTGAACTTCAGTTTTTCAACTACCCTGATGGCGGCGAAGTTGTGGGGCATGACGGCAGCTTCTATCCGATGTAGTTTCAGTTCTCTGAAGGCGTAAGATACTACCTGTTTAACCGCCTCGGTAGTATATCCCTGGTTTGCATACTCTTGATCTATGAAGTAACCCAAGGTACAGGTTTGAGCTGCACCTCTTTGAATGTTTCTCAGAGCAACTCTTCCAATGAGGGTGTGCGTGTCTTGCAAAAACACTCCGAATCCTACTGCAGATCCCTGTGAACGGGCATGTCTGAACTCTCTGATTACCTCGATCTGCCCTTCCAATGTGAAGTATCGCGCGGGCAGAGGCGGATCCCATGGTTTGAAGTAGTCTTTGTTGGTCACTCTGATCTCTAACATTCTGGCAGCGTCGTGCTCATATAGCTGTCTCAGATAGATTCGTTGTCCACCAAGTGAATGAAGTTCGTCGGCTAAAGGATCGCTTTTTTGCTGTCGTTTAATCGCTGCCTCCTTGCACGTAGTCCATTATTCCAACTCTTTGGTCGTTTGGCTGGGAAGTTCGATTTAGCAGTTCTAGGACAATAGATGTTACAACACCAAGAGAGTACCCTAGGTCGGCTGCCACTCGATAACCTATTGTCTCTTGTGGCCTTTTCCACATGGAGATCACTGTCGCTGTCACCACTGCCGCAAGAAGTCTTCGTGCTCGAGATGAGACTATCGAGAGGAGAAGCAATGGCAACGAGCAAGTTCGCAGCCACAGTTGTAACAGTTCTTGTGCACTTTGGGTCATGGAGACAGTGGCGATCTGCAAGACATCTTGAGTGCATATACGCGTTTTGCTCTGCTTTAACTTCCAAGTGACGACGGTTGAGTTGACAAGTGCATTAAATGCGGAAGCAACGACTGGGCCAAGCAACAGGTTGCTGCCGACAAACCAGGCTCTGTCTCTGATCTTTAAAGGTAGGATCGAAATCCGCTTGGGGTATCTCTTGTGCAACGATCCGTAACTCAAACCATATCCAAGAGACTTGCCAAGAGTGTGCGTGTGTCCTTTGGGATCTTCGTGAAATGCCCTAACTTCAGGGAGGTATAGAACCAGTCCATGCTCTGTCACTTTGGTGACCAGATCGACGTCTTCGCCAACAAATAGTGACGTATCAAATCCGCCGACGTGATCGAAGGTTGACTTTCGGATCAGAAGTAATGCACTTGGTAGATAGGCCAACTTTGATGTCCCTACGACACTGAAGGAATCTCCAAGATCTAACTCGAAATAGGTCTGCGACGGTAAATGAGCCTCTTTCATCTTGAGGGAGACGACTCGAGGCGCACAGCATAGGACATCTTTAACTTGGAAAACGGAGGCGAGTTTATAGAAGTCATCGCCCAGTTCAACGTCTGAGTCGACAAAGGCCAGAATCTCGTTTGTGATATGGTGAGCACCGAGGTTTCGGGCAAATCCGGGTCCATGAGAACTCTGCAGGCGAATCACCTTGGCATCGTAACGTTTCGCGAGTAAAGAGACAGTCTGTGGATTTTTTGATCCATCATCAACTACCACTATAGGTGCGCCTTGATCGGCTTTCCTTATAGATGAAAGCGTGGCGTCCAAAGTGCAAGACGAGGGATCTTTGGTCGGCACCACATATCCAATGTCTGCGTGTTCGAAGGGTGCGACTGGCGTAAGTTCCAACAGGTGTTCTTTGAGAAGCCGTAGTTCTTGGTGGTTTAAACCTTCGTTGTCTAAAACTCTTGAGTACTGTTTTGGCAGACAGTTGACAATGGCTAAAGGGGAGGTCCGCAACGCGACTGGCTGGGGACCTCCTCCTTTTAGGAACTGAATCTTTGAATGGGTCTTAACCCTTAGGGGCAAAGCCTACCAACGTATAAAAGGTACTAGTCAAACAGTATCATTCCTCTAATGTTCTTCCCACTTCGCATATCAGCATAACCTTGGTTTATGTCCTTTAGGGAATAGGTGTTGGTTACTAACTCGTCTAGTTTCAACGTGCCTGCCTTGTACCATGAGAGAAGTTTTGGAATATCTGCTCGAGGGTTTGCAGACCCAAAGATCGAACCTTTTAGCTGCTTTTGGTACAAAGTCATGTCAAGTAGGGACAAGGAGACCTCATTTTGCGTCCAAGGTGCAATGGCAGTAATAACTACGGTTCCGTTTTTTCCTACGAGTCCCATGGTCGGTGCTATAAGGTCGCCAGTGCCTACTCCAGTGGTGATTATCGCCACGTTCGCCATACTTCCCCTAGTGAGGTCACCTATCATTGCTTGGACCTCTTCTATGCTTGAAGCAAAGTGAGTTGCGCCAAAGATCTTGGCTTGGTCAAGCTTGAACTGTACGGGATCTACGGCGATGATCTGGGAAGCCCCAGCAATTCTTGCTCCTTGAATCGCGTTCGAGCCGATTCCTCCACATCCAATGACTACTACGGTGTCTCCAGAGCGTACGCCACCAGCGTAGATGGCTGAACCGACACCGGTAGTAACTCCGCAGCCTACCAAGGAGGCCTTGTCTAGCGGAATGTCATCGTCGATCTTTATGACGGAGTCTTCATGTGCGATCACGTAGGGAGAGAAGGTCCCTAGACAACACATAGTGCCGATGTCAGCACCTTTAGCGTGCACTCGCTGCCCACCGGCAAGCTCCTCACCTGAAAGAATGTAGGCTCCCATCTCACATAGGTTTTGATAGCCCGAAGAGCAGGCTTCGCACTTCCCACAAGAGGGAATGAATCCTAGAACTACGTGGTCGCCTTCTTTGATACCTTTGACAGCGCTTCCAACTGCCTCAACTATACCGGCACCTTCGTGTCCACCGACGACAGGAAGCGGAGATGGAAGATCCCCTGTCAGTAGATGTTCGTCGGAGTGACATAGCCCCGAAGAGGCGAGTTTGACTCTGACCTCGTTAGCTTTCGGATCATCTAGCTCGACGTCTTCTATGTTCCATTGCGTCCCGGTCTCCCACAGCACAGCCGCTTGAGTTTTCATTTCCCCTCCATTATGTCTTGCTTATGCAAACTATTACAGATGCTATCGCAAAGCAGAAGCATTGGAAAGGAAATGACTCATTGAAAATGACTTTTTGAGATCCGTTTGCCAAAGAGGCAATATGGATTTGCCTCTATTTGTTCATGTGGATAAACCTTCGATACCTTAGTGTGGAGGCAAGAGTTTTATTTGCGACGGAGCGATTATATGGGGAGCAGTTCGTTCGTTCATCTTCATACTCATACCGAATACTCCATGTTGGATGGAGCGGCACGAGTAAAAGATTTGATGAAAGCGGTAAGTCAAGATGGACAGCCAGCTGTAGCCATTACTGACCACGGCAATATGTATGGAGTACTGGACTTTTATAAATCTGCTCGCTCTGTTGGTGTGAATCCCATTATCGGAATCGAGGCCTATATGGCAGGCGAACACAGAAGTGAACGCCCAACACGAAGGGGTCGGATTGACGATGGAGGGGGAGAGGGCGAAAGTGGCGAGAAACTCTACTACCACCTAATCCTATTGGCCGAAACTTCGAAGGGTTACAGCAACCTTATTCAATTGGCGTCGTTGGCTTACTTAGAGGGCTACTACTACAAGCCAAGGATCGACTGGGAGCTTTTGGAGCGATATCACGAAGGGCTCATAGCTACCACGGGATGTCTGGGTGGTCTGGTGCTTCAATCTTTGCTAAGAGACGATATTGAGGGTGCGCGAAAGATCGCCGGACGTCTTCAGGACATCTTTGGTCGAGACAACCTTTATGTGGAGCTCCAAGATCATGGCATAAAAGAGCAAAAGAAAACCAATCCTCAGCTAATGGAGATAGCCCGATCTCTGGGCGCACCGCTCGTCGCCACAAACGACTCGCACTATACCCACCGTGAAGACGCGGTAGTCCACGATGCCTTGTTGTGTGTACAGACCGGAGCACGACTCTCGGATGAGAAACGCTTCCGGTTCGAAGGAGAAGAGCACTATCTAAAGTCCGCAGTGGAGATGCGGGAGTTGTTTCGAGAGGTGCCGGAGGCGTGTGACAACACCTTGGCGATAGCTGAGCGATGCAACGTCGAGATCGAGTTTGGACATCCAAAACTTCCTGAGTTCGAGGTTCCGATCCAGTTTCTATCAGATAGCTATGAAGAATCTTCAAGCAAGTATCTTCGATACCTGACCATGGAGGGTGCACAAAAGCGCTATGGCACACCTGTTCCCCAAGAGGTAAGAGAGAGGATCGACTATGAGCTGTCTGTAATAGACGACATGGGATTCTCTGCGTACTTCCTCGTCGTAGGCGACTTGATCTCCTACGCCAAGGCTCATGGAATAAGAGTGGGTCCCGGGCGCGGTTCGGCAGCTGGATGCTGTGTTGCGTACTGTTTGGAGATCGTAGATCTCGATCCAATAAAGTATGATCTGCTTTTTGAAAGATTCCTGAATCCAGGTCGTAAACAGATGCCGGATATTGACATGGACTTTGATGAGCGTTATCGCTCCGAAATGATTCGCTATGCATCGGAACGATATGGACAAGATCACGTTGCTCAGATCGTCACATTTTCTACTATTAAGGCTCGCGCAGCTGTAAGGGATGCGGCAAGAGTACTTGCGCTTCCTTACAGTGTCGGTGACAAGATCGCAAAGGCTATGCCGCCTCTGATCTTGGGCCGAGATACTCCTATTGCAGCCTGTTTAGAGCTGCAAGAAGGTTATGAAGACGGCTATAACATGGCCACTGACCTAAGAGAGATGGTAGCTACCGACGCTGAGGTGGCTAGAGTCGTCGAAGTGGCCAAAGGGCTGGAGGGACTGCGCCGGCAAGACGGAATCCATGCCGCAGCAGTGGTGATTACCAATGAACCTCTTACCGAGTATCTACCGATTCAAAGGAAGCCAGATCCTGGCGTTGACCCTGACCTGGCTCCAATTGTTACGCAGTACGAAATGCATGGCGTAGAAGAGTTAGGTCTCCTTAAAATGGACTTTTTGGGTCTTCGCACCCTTTCAGTCATCGAGCGAGCGCTAGATGTGATTGAATCCTCTACGGGAGACCGCCCCAATCTTGATGCCATAGCACTTGATGATCCCAAAACCTTCCGGATGTTACAACAAGCAGATACGATAGGAGTTTTTCAGCTAGAAGGTGGTCCGATGCGCACCTTGGTTCGATCTTTAGCTCCAACGGAGTTTAGAGACGTTGCTGCGCTAATTGCACTTTATCGACCAGGTCCTATGGCTGCAAATATGCACAACGACTACGCCGATCGAAAAAACGGGCGCAAGAAGATCGAGTATCTTCATCCAGACCTGACACCGATCCTAAGTGATACGTATGGTCTAATGATCTACCAGGAGTCCGTTATGCGTGTGGCTCAACGCTTTGCGGGTTACACATTGGAAGAAGCCGATAACTTGAGAAAAGCTTGTGGCAAGAAGATACGGTCTTTGATTGCTGCAGAGCGTGAGAAGTTTGTTGCTGGATGCAAAAGTACAGGCTACGGTGAAGAGCTCGGAACCAAGCTATTTGACATCATTGAACCGTTTGCCGACTATGCATTTAATAAAAGTCACTCTTACGGCTATGGCCTTGTAACTTATCAGACCGCTTGGCTCAAAGCAAACTATACGGTTCAGTATCTGGCGGCCCTATTGACATCTGTCAAAGACGACAAAGACAAGACGGCTGTATATCTAAATGAGGCTGCTGCCCAAGGCGTAGAGGTTCACGTCCCCAATATAAACGCGTCAATGGCTGACTTTACTGTGATCAAGTCCCAAAATGGAGATCTGGCTATATCCTTTGGTCTAGCTGCTGTGCGAAATGTCGGAGAGGCACTGGTTTCGCTGATTGTCAAAGAGCGTGAGACCAACGGACCCTATCTGTCTTTTGGTGATTTTGTCATGCGGTCAGACGCAGCGGTGCTTAACAAACGGGCAATTGAGTCTCTTATAAAGTCCGGGGCGTTTGACTCTTTGGGCAGTACCCGTAAAGGGTTGCTCAACGTCCACGAATACGCGCTGTCCAAGGCTTTAGAGACAAAGAAGCAGGTAGCAAAGGGTGTGTTTTCTCTTTTTGATCCTATCGATGAAGACGAAAACGCGGTGCCTTCCCTTGAGCTTGTGATTCCAGATGAGGAGTGGGGCCAGAAAGAACTCCTTGGTTTTGAAAAAGAGATGTTAGGTCTGTACGTATCCAATCACCCCTTGAAGGGATATGAGGAAGTTCTAAAAAGAAGCGGCTCTACTACGATCGCTTCCTTGAAGGAACAGAGCGAAACCAAGGTCAAGGAGGAGATAGTTACCGTGGCTGGCATCGCGACGACGCTGGTGCGACGATACACCAAACGTGGCGAACTAATGGCTAACTTTGTTCTTGAGGATCTGGAGTCTCAGATAGAGGTATTTGTTTTCCCCAAAACCATGGCTGAGTATAATCAGATCTTGGAGGAAGATACCGCCTATTTGGTGAAAGGAAAGCTAGACCTACGAGAAGACCAACCAAAACTAATAGCGATCGAGATTCGTATTTTGGAGTTAACTCAACAGACGTCACCGAGTGTGCAAAAGGTGGTATTGTCGAGGTCACAGGCGTCAATTGACTCTCTGTTGCGACTCAAGTCTCTAGTGCTTGAGCATAGAGGCAAGATACCGCTGGAACTGTATATCGAAGGCAGGGCCTTCCTGTTGCAGGAGTCATTTTGGGTTGACGGTTCGGCAAATTTTGTGGGCGCGCTAAGAGAACTATTTGGAGGAAGTGTTTTTGTTTAAAGAGCGTTAGCTGAGATACAGGACTCTAGCTACCGCACAGCGGTGCTATTGGTGGTAGCATAGTAGTAACGTTCACGGAAAATAGGAGTAGCTCAAACATGGCTATTGACGTAACGACCGGCGACGCAATCACTGTCGGGGATGCTGAACTTGCTGAGTTCGCGGAGCTCGCCTTGTCTAGGGGAGCTGGTTTTGATATAGGTTTTCTTTCAAAACTACGTGAAGACTGGGTGCTTTGTTCATTCATTCGCCAAGACGGTGAGTTGTGTGGGTTTGTATTTTATACACTGGAAAGAATAGGCGGTACTCCTTGTATCCTGATCGGTTTATCAGTGACGAAGGAAGGTGCCTTTGAGAAGGACTACCTGTTTGAACTCTTAGCTGAACAGTACCGTAAGGCGTTGTTGGCTTTTCCTGACGAAGATGTGCTCGTGGGAGTCCGCATGGTTTCTCCAGACGGTTATGATGTGTACTCCGGTCTCGAAGATATCGTTCCTAGACCGGGACACAAGCCAACCGGAGAAGAGCGAGCCTGGGCTCGGCGACTAGCAAAGCGATACGGTGCGGAGTCTCAATTAGACGACAAGAGCTTTATCATAAGTGGAGACGCGTTAACGGTAGGATACTTGGTATATGGCGATTTAAAGGGTCGCGACCCTTCAGGATACGGTCAGTTTTTTGAGAACGTAGACTGTCACAACTGTGACTCGCTAGTGGTGTTTGGTTGGGCCATGGCAGAAAAGCTTGCCGACGGTCTTCTTCCTCCCCAGGGTTAGTACTCGACATGGACAGTTAAGTTTTCAGGTTCCATAGAACGAGGACGCAATATTCCAGGAGATTCTCTAAAGCCTGCTGCAAAGTATTGGACTCTTAGTGCTAGCACGTGTCTTGTGCAGTCTTGGAAGGTTGGAGAGTGTTTTTAGGGGTTGATCTTGTCGATCTTGCCGAGATGGTCGCAAACAAGGAGATCTCGGCTCGTGAGGTCTTGTTAGAAGTAGACTTGGCTTTAAAGTCGAGCAATAAAGAGATCGGTGCTTTTGTATCGGTAGATCTAGAGCGTTCCATGGACGCGGCCGACAGGTTGGATCAAGCAATAGCCAAGCGAGAGATCTATGGAAGGCTCCTTGGGGTTCCCTTTGGTGTAAAGGACCTAGAGGACGCTGTTGGCTTTACTACAACCAAGGGTTCGGCTTTGTATAGATCTGATCCCCCAGCTCAAATAGACTCAATCATGGTGGAGAGATTGAAATCTCAAGGCGCAATCGTTGTTGGTAAGACAAACGCTCCTGAGTTCGGTCTCAGATCTGAAACTGATAATGCAATCTTTGGACCTACGAGAAATCCCCTGGATCTGACGCGTACAGCAGGAGGATCATCGGGTGGATCAGCTGCCGCTGTGTCCGCGGGAATTGTCCCTCTGGCGACTGGATCGGACGGAGGTGGTTCCATCCGAATTCCCTCCGCAGCCTGTGGTATCTCTGGTTTCAAGTGCTCTTTGGGTCTGATACCGGTAGTTCCCACAAAAGGTTCCTGGATCGACTTGAGTTGTGTGGGTCCTATAGCGGCTACGTTAAAGGAGATTTCATACGTTCTAGATGAAGTAGTAGGTCCAGATGATAGAGACTTTCGCTCTAGAGATCGCCCGTATGGTCTGTTTTACCAACATTGGGCTTTGAAGGTGCCACCCAGACGGGTCTTGGCTTCCAAAACGCTCGGATATGCTTCCACTACAGATGACGTATCTGCTGGGTTCGACCAAGCTGTTCGTCTGCTGGAGTCTCAAGGAATAGGCGTGGAGGTCGTCGAGGATGTCTTGGATGCAGATCCCATTGAATCGTATATGACTTTGGCTCTCGCATATACGCTCAGTGGCATAGAAGACGACTTGAACGATAGAGGTTGGGAAGAGATCGAACCCGAAAATAGGCAGTGGCTTGAACATGTTAGAGAGCTAAAGGCAAGCGATCTCTTGGATGCGCAGGGTTTAGCTCAGAAAATCTCTCTTAGGTTTGTCGAAAAGATGGTTGATTTCGATCTTCTTATGACCCCCACTTGTGCAAGTATCCCTCCAGTTATTTCCAAGGACCAAGGTCCCGTCAAACCTTCAGACGCTAACTGGGTGAGCTTCACGTATCCTTTTAATATGACGCGAGCTCCCGCGGCGACTGTACCTTTTTATCCAAGAGAGGCTGCTATGCCAGTTGGTGTTCAGCTGGTGGGCCGAGTAGGTCGGGACCTAGAGCTTATGACGTATGCTAGCTTCGTCGAAGCGCTGTTCATGGAGAACATGTAAATAACTCACGACATAATTTGCCTAGCCATGTAATGTTAACTTGACATTGGGACTAAAGTTGACTCTGTGTCAAAGATCAGAGACAGACGCGTAGAGCTTGCCCTTACCCAACAAGAAGTGGCGTTGCTCGTGGGTATTTCTCGACAGGCTTATAGCGCTATCGAATCGCTGGCCGCGGCACCAAAGGTGGACGTGGCTCTTCGAATCGCACGGGTCCTCTGTAGCTCTGTGGAGGTACTCTTTGGAAGTACTGAGTCTTCAATTCAAAGAGATGGAGTGGAACTTTCGCGTTACGTAGTTGCGGATCTCGGAGGAAAGAGGAGCCTGATCAAACTTCCTAACCTATCTCAGGGCATACAGATGAGCGCGGATATCTTGGGATACCAACGTGGTGAGAGGGTAACAGAAGTTTCGTCCTCGGGATGGGAGTCGGTGATCTACACCGGATGTGATCCTATTGTGTCGGTTCTTTCTCAATATATGGTTAGATATGGTGGGAAAGTTCATCATCGCTGGTTGAATAAGCCCAACTACGACTCTCTCAGCGATCTCAAGGAATGCAAAACGCACTTTGCGGTCGTTCATCACTCGCAAGAGTCTCAAGTGATGAACGTGCATGGTTTCGAATCAATCCCGCTATCAGAGTGGGAACTTGTGCTGGCATTTAGACCAGGTTTTACAGCTACTTCACTTGTCGATCTCGTAGGTTCAGATGTTGTTTTTGCGGGACGTCCAGTTGGATCTGGGGTCTATGACTTCATGGCTTCGCAAGTGGCGTCGTTGGTTACAAACCCAATTGAGGCTTTCGGTCGATATATCACGTGTAAGGACCATGAACAGGTAGCAACTCAACTAGCACAAGGTTCTGCAGATGCGGGAGTTACCTCCCTGTCTGCTGCTATGTCCTGTGGAGTACCCTTTGTCGAGGTGGACTTGCAACGTAGCGTACTTCTATATGACAAAGAAGTTGTCGACGAGCGTCTTGTTACCAAGGTGGGTGGAGAGGTCTGTTCTCGAAGATTTCGTCTCGAGGTACAGGCCATCTCGGGTTACCGTTTGAGCTAGAAAGTGTTGGATAGAAAGGTTGGTTAGGACCATAAGGACGGCTATGAGAAGCGTTGCACCTTTGCTACTTGTGGGAACGTTGGCAAGTGCTTGTGCAGAGCAGACGTCGACGTCGACCAGCACCTCTTTGATAACGTCACGAGACGGCGGTGTCATAAGGGGATCAGGATCGGTCGATGTTTTATATGCGGGATCGCTTGTCGGGGCGATGAATAAGGTGATCGGACCTGCATTTCACGAGACAACGGGTTATACCTTAGCGGGACTTCCTGGTGGAGCCACGGCATTAGCAAACGAGATAAAAGATAGGGTCGAAGTGGCGGACGTCTTCATCTCTGCTTCCCCGAAAGTCAACGCCACATTGGAAGGGAGCTCCAATGGAAACTGGGCGAGCTGGTACTTGTACTTAGCGAAAGCCCCACTTGTCATCGGATACAACCCGAACTCTTCTTTTGCGTCTGAACTGAAGGCGAAACCCTGGTACCAGGTGATGACCAGGAAAGGATTTCTCTTAGGAAGGACCGATCCAAAACTTGATCCTAAAGGAGTTCTTACGATCAAGTTGGTTGAGCAGGAGGCACAGAAGTTACACGATCCAAGACTTGTGAGTCAAATTTTGGGATCTCCAGAGAATCCTGCACAAGTATTTCCTGAAGAGACGCTAGTCTCTCGGCTGAAGGCTGGCCAACTGGATGCAGGATTCTTCTACTTTAATGAAGCCGTTCTCGCCAATATTCCTACGATAGAAACTGGAATCGATCTTGGTGCCACCTTTACAGTCACAGTTGTCAAAGGAGCACCTCATCTGCGGGCGGCGGAGTCGTTTATTCAGTTCCTTTACTCTCATCGGGGTCAAGTGCTTCTTAAAAAAGTAGGACTTACGCTCGTTGCGCCAAAACTCTTTGGCTCTATAAATCAAGTTCCACCTCCGCTTCGGTCCATCATAAGATAAGAGGCAGTACTTGGCGCAACGCTTTAGAGCCATCACAAAAGGAGAGAGTCTACTTGGCGGGCTTGGCGCTCTTGGGGTGCTTTATCTGGCCGTGCCACTATTGGCATTTTTCTTTTTTGTTTTGTCTAATTGGAGACAGATCAACTTTTCTGGGGTAGGGTCTGCAGCTTTGGTTTCAGTAGGCGCAACCACCTTAGCTACGCTGATAGATGCGTTCTTGGCGATACCGTTAGCCTTTTTAGTAGCGAACTCTAAGAGTGTGTGGACTAGGTTGCTGGGAGATCTTGTGCGTCTCCCTCTAGGACTTCCACCTTTGGTGGCGGGTGTTATGTTGCTGCTTGCTTTTGGACCCTACACCTTGGTTGGCCGTGCTTTTCACGGTTCGTTGGTGAACTCGTTCGCAGCCGTGACGCTGGCACAGCTGTTTGTATCTTTGCCTTTTGTTTTTGAGGTCTCTCGTTCCGCGTTCATAGCGAGTGGATCAGAGATGTTAGAGGTCGCTACCACTTTGGGTTTTTCCAAAGCGAGGACTTTCGTGGTCTTTTCTCTAGTCGAGAGTTGGCGATCCTTAAAGAGTGCATTGGCTCTTGGCTGGCTACGTGCTTTTGGAGAGTTTGGCGCCACGATTCTTGTCGCTTATCACCCATATTCGCTTCCGATCTTTACATACGTACAGTTCTCTGGCTATGGTGTTCCTTCCGCGGTTGGCGTTGTGCTTGTCACGTTGGCTCTCGGAGCCTTGGGATCATTGGTATTTTTGACTCTACCGTCTCCATGGTGGATTATAAAGAAAATGCAAAGAGAGGTGAAAAAAGACAGAGAACTTACGTTGGAGCCAGCAACACGCTGTGCCCGCTTTAAAGTTGAAGGATCGCTAAAGGAGTTCTCGCTCTCTCTTTCGTGTGAACAATCCTTTGAATCTCTCTCAGTGTTAGGGTTCTCGGGCTCTGGCAAATCGCTTGCTCTTTCATATCTTGCGGGTGTGTCACGACTCAGTGAAGTTAGTGAAGTCAGCTATCTCCAGGTGGAAGAGGAGGTGGGAGTCCCGAGAAACGGTTTTCTGGGGCGCTATCGAGTGGCTTGGATACCGCAAAGTTCGGGCGTCTCGAAAGGATACAAAGTGAAGGACGAGCTGGAGATCGTGCGGAGGAGAAACGGCACGTCCAGGGAGTTGTTTGACGATCTTGTCAGTCACTTTGAGGTTATGGATCTGTTGGATAGATCCGGAGAGTCTCTCTCTGGAGGTGAGCGTCAGCTGGTGGCTCTTGTCAGAGCGCTGCTTACACGTCCTTATTTGGTTTTGTTGGACGAACCGTTTTCGGCGCTTGACTTCGCACTTCGTAAAAGGATTCAACGAAAGATGATCCTGTGGCTAGCTCGTAATGAGATGATAACGGTCTTGGTGACTCATGATCCCGAGGAGGCCGTCGTGCTGAGTGAGAAAATTGTCGTTTTGGCTCAGGGCCGAACCATCTCTACGGGCACAGCAACGGACATTTTTGCTACTCCAACTTCCATCGAGACAGCGACCGTGGTGGGTGTCGAAAACATACTGTCCTATGAGTTTGTGACGATGAGAGCTCCTGAACTAAGGACATCAACCATTACAAGATACTTTGGAGCCAGGGCTACGGATCTTGTAATCTGCGTTCCCGGAGTGGTTACGGAGGCGCTACTGCGGTTTTTTGGTGAAGTAAGGGTCTTCAGACGCCTAGGACAAAAAGCCAGAGTACTGCTCGAGGTCGATGGCTTGAAAGACGAGGTCGTTGTCGAGTCTGTCTTATCGTTCGATCTGCGAGTAGGCGAACAGGTTGAAGTGGCCGTGGTGCATCTCATGGAGTTACAGTGACGTAACGTCGTCTTAGCAGATGAGACCTGGCCTGATGGGTGTATGAGCAGGTCAACTTACGTGGAGCCACCTATGATTGAATCTCAGCCAGCTTTTCCAGAACTAACCCGAAGACGGCGTCGAGTTGCCTCTCGACCCACGGTGATGTGGCAATGTCAGCAGATACTTGATTTTGAAGCACGTCTCGCCACTTTGAGATTAGATCGCTCAGATAAGAGCGCCTGTGGGCGTTTTCGAATGAGATAGAGAAAGAGTACTCAACATAAGCTCTAAGAGTCGACTTAAAGCTCTCTAGGTGATGGGAGACGACATCTTTTATCTCTAACTCCGTATTGGTGCCTTTGATCTCTGACTTTAGTGACTCAATTTCTCGAAGCTTTATCTCGTCCATTATCAGTTCAAGTAGTTTGGCTGAGGTCTCAAAGTGGTAGAGAAGATTTCTAGCTGAGGTGTCCAAGTGGGCAGCTAGAGGTCTCAAGCTCAAAGTTGCAACGCCATTGGACAAGACATAGGGGACGGAGTCGCTTATTAATTCGTACTTTCTTTGCGGATCCGGAGTTCTACCCATATGCCTTCCTTTCGGAGGTAAGGCTTATCTTTGATCTCTTCTCGGTGATAGTTCTAGTAAAATCTATCATAGCTATATGCGATCTAGATTCTTCTAGAACAGTTTTCCTTGGACTTTATGAGAATTCCCAAAGAAATTGGACATGTGGGATTTACTTCAGTCAAGGTCTTCTCACGCTATGGCTGTTTTGCACGTGAGAGGCGCCTACACAACGCTTTTAAGTGTCTTTCTAGTTATGTGGCGAATGTTTTGTCAAGACATTTTTTGAGGGATGTGAATAACTCTCATGAATTATTTTTTTAGATTCGCTATAGTGATCTTATGACTAACGATTGGATGAGCTACAGAGCTTCCCATGACGATAGAACTCTGGTGGAAGCAGAACTCCGAACCGCGTTTCAAGACGGACGTCTGGGAATCTCCGATTTTGAAGAAAGACTTGAAAAACTGCATCAGGCCCTGAGCTATAGAGATCTTTCAGTGTTGGTGGAGGATCTGCCTCGTGGAGTCTCGTTGATAGAACGCATCGGCAATCCGCGATATAGGATGCAAGTGCCAACAGCAGCGCCAGAGCAGCAACCGCCCAGACGACTCGTATCGGCTT
>JAJYFP010000086.1 GCA_021790855.1 Actinomycetes bacterium | reverse complement strand
AATAGTTCCTTCTGTGGTCGACGTGTGTGTACTTACGACAGAGGAAGAGTTCTCTAAGGAGGTATCTGCGTCACATGGCCTTACCAAAAAAGTTCTCATAGAGCGAATTAACTTTTATCTTGAGAGTCTTAAAAAAGTTGTCAACAGCGACTTAGGAGTCGTGACTGATCTTTATGATCAAGGTATAACGAGAGTAAAAGTGACAGTAAAAGAAGTTACGTCCATCACCTCGACCCAAATCTCTCTTGATAATATCGAGATAGGCAACGAAGATAGCATCCAAAAGACACTTGATAGAGTGGTATCGTTAGCTGGAGATGGTTCAGTTTTGCGCCCCTGTCTTTCTGGGGGACGTTCATTGTCGGAGGCAGCTAGCTTGCTACCTTTTGATGAGAAAGCTATTACGCGACCTAAGAGATCGACAAAGTTGACGGATGATCCTCCTTGGCCGGGTTCCCTTATGGGGCTTTATCCCACCTGCGTGTATGACCGACCTCTGGAGGTCACGATCTTGGGCTCCTTGGGTCAGTTTATATCTATAAACGATCGAGGAGTTCTGACGGAAGATCCTTACGAGGTTCTTATGCCTTCTGGTGTGAGATTGACCATCTCTAACTTTATAGGTCCTTGGATTGTTGAGGAGAGATGGTGGACTCCTAAGCGCCAACGCTATGCTCGCATGCTGATGGAGCTATTAGAGGATGCCACAGTGCATCTTTTTTGCAGGAAGAACCAACGTTGGTTTTTAGAGGCAACTTACGACTGAACTCCGCTTGCAGTCGATGCTTAAACTCCTGGGTTGTCTCTTGCAAGAGTTCTATATCTCAAAGTATCTATGTGTAGTCTATAGAACATATGTTCTATAGACTGATGCTGTGATTCTTGAACAGGATGAGGGATATGCAGAACTTCACGCACACTCCAACTTTAGTTTTTTAGATGGAGTTTCCGATCCTTCATGTTTAATAGAAGAAGGGGAACGGTTGGGTATCTCCGCTATTGCCCTTACCGATCATAATGGACTCTACGGGGTAGTAAAGTTTTCAAAAGCCGCCAAAACAAGCTCCGTTACTCCACTTTACGGGGCAGAAGTAACAGTTCAAACTTCGAAACCCAGATCCTTTGGAAACGACCCCGAGGGGGATCACCTGGTAGTTTTGGCAAAGAGTCCTAAGGGATATGCAGATCTGTCGACGCTATTGACCTATGGACATATGCGCTCTCGCGAAAAAGGAGTCTTTGAGCTTACTTTTGATGACTTAGGAGACTCGTTTTCGAAAGAGTGGGTGATTCTGACTGGATGTCGTAAAGGACCATTGTCTAAGGCACTTATGGACGCTGGACCAAGTGCTGTGGGCAAAGAGTTGTCAAAGTTGGTTGCGATCTTTGGCAGAGATAACTTGGTGGTTGAGTGTTGGGATCACGGAGATCCTATAGATTTTCCTCGGAATCAGGTATTTGTTGACCAAGCCGTACGTCTCGGAGTGAGGGCAACGGTAACTGGAAACGTACACTATGCAACTCCACAGCAAGGTAGAGCGGCTCAGGTTGCTGCTGCCATTAGAGCTAATAAAACCCTGTCTGAGTTAGATGGGTGGCTGCCTGCTGCTCATATGGCTTACTTGCGCTCACCTAGAGAACAAAAAAGACGATTTAAGCAGTTTCCTACCTTGGTAGAGACCACTTTGGAGATAGCAAGGGAGTGTATGTTTGATCTTCATCTTGTCTCTCCTGCTCTTCCAAAGTTCTCAAACGTAAAAGAGATGAGTGAAGACGACTACCTCTTTGAATTAGTTGAAAGACTTGCTCCTAGTAGATATGGAAGCCGCTCAGATGAACGGGTAAAAGGTGCTTACAAACAGATAGATTACGAACTGCAGATAATAAGAGAACTGGGCTTTGCCGGTTACTTTTTAGTGGTTTGGGATGTCGTTGAGTACTGTCGATCGGTAGATATCTTATGTCAAGGACGTGGTTCAGCCGCAAACTCTGCCGTTTGTTATGCTCTTGGCATAACAAACGTAGACCCCGTCTCTTTACGACTACTTTTTGAGAGATTTCTATCGTCAGAGAGAGATGGTCCTCCTGATATTGATGTCGACATAGAAAGTGACAGAAGGGAGGAGGTAATACAGTATGTGTACTCTAAGTACTCACGCGATATGGCGGTTCAAGTTGCAAACGTTATTACTTATAGAAGTAGGTCTGCAATAAGGGATGTAGGTAGAGCTTTCGGATATGAAGAGGCGACTATCGACGCGTGGAGCAAGTCGCTGGATCATAGGGGATCTTTGCGTAGACAACTTGGAGAGACAGATGCAAGCAACAATCCTTTGGCCTCTGTTCCTGAGGGTGTATCTGATATAGCTTTAAAACTAGAGAACAATCCAAGACATCTCGGAGTTCATCCAGGTGGGATGGTAATATGCGATCGGCCCATACGTTATGTATGCCCTGTTGAATGGGCTAGAAAACAAAATAGATCTGTGTTGCAGTGGGATAAAGAAGACTGTGCTGAGATTGGGCTGGTAAAGTTTGATCTTTTAGGTCTAGGAATGTTATCTGCCCTTCATGAAAGTATGAATTTGATCAAACGTTTCTATGGAGTGGCTATCGATCTAGCTCTTTTACCCCAAGAAGCCAGGGTCTACGAGATGCTTTCCAAGGGAGATACTGTAGGGGTTTTTCAAGTTGAATCTAGAGCTCAGATGGCAACTCTACCAAGACTAAAACCGAGAGAGTTCTATGATCTTGTAGTCGAGGTTGCCCTTATACGTCCAGGCCCGATACAAGGAGGATCCGTTCATCCTTACATACGCCGTCGTAATGGACAAGAGGCGGTTACGTATCTACATCCTCTCTTGGAGAACTCACTGTCTAAAACTCTTGGTATTCCCTTGTTTCAAGAACAGCTTATGCAGATGGCAATAGATGTTGCAAACTTCTCCCCTCAAGAAGCAGACTTGTTGCGTCAAGCTATGGGATCGAAGCGTTCGAGTGAGAAGATGGAGAGGCTACGCAAGAGATTTTATGAAGGGATGCGCAGTAACAATATAGTTGGCGAAGTGGCTGATCAGATATTTTCTAAAATGTCGGCTTTTGCCAACTTTGGATTTCCAGAGAGTCACTCAGCGTCTTTTGCTTATTTGGTATATGCAAGTGCATGGATGAAACTTCACTATCCAGCAGCTTTTTGTGCTGGCCTTCTCAGATCCCAACCTATGGGATTTTGGTCTCCAAACACACTGGTTGCCGATGCCAGACGTCATGGCGTGCACACTTTAGCTCCAATGGTTGGACTCTCTGAAGATCGTTGTTCTTTGGAGCCCCTCTCTGGCTCCAGCGAGTTTGCCCTGAGACTGGGACTGGACCAGATTCGTGGTATAGGCGGTGATGTAGCCAAACGAATCTTTGATCATGGACCATATGGATCGATATCGGATTTAGCCAGCAAGTGTTCTATGAGTGAGAGCCAGTTGGCCTCTTTGGCAAAAGCTGGAGCTTTGGAGTTTATAGATGCAGGACACTCCCGACGCCAAAGTCTTTGGATGACAAGAGAAGCGGCTATTGAATCTAGTGACAATCGTCTTCCTTCTGTAACGGACGGTCCTCCTGTTCTTCCGGAAGTTACGCGTTATGATCGCTTTAACTTGGACATCTTTCACGTTGGGGTAGTAGCAGATGGCCATCCTATGGAGTTAGTGAGGGAAGAACTGAAAGGAGGTGCTATTACATCCAGAGATCTTGTGGAGATGGAAAATGGTGCCAAAATCACAGTTGCAGGAGTCGTGACGCACCGGCAGAGGCCAGAGACTGCCAAAGGAGTTACGTTCATTAGCCTTGAGGATGAGTTTGGACTCATGAATGTAGTCTGTTCGGTGGGTGTATGGAAAAAATATAGAGGAGTGGTGCGTTTTAAAAACGAACTCATCGTAAAGGGAAAACTTGAACGACAAGAAGGTGTTATAAATATTGTGGCTTGGAGATTGGAACCTTTGAACCTCAACTCCTATATAAAATCACGTAACTTCCACTAAGGATTGCATCCTGACACCCACGAAACATTTTAGATGGGTCTATAGATCTCTTAGGTGTTCTCCATGTTAGATGAGTTCGACAGAGAAGGCGTTTACCAGCCCCTTCTAGCCCTGTGAGCCGTCTTTCTGGCAAGTTTTCTACGGTAGTACCGTAGCGCACGCTTGAGGATTCTCTTCATGTACTCCTCCGAAGTTACTAATAAGGAACGTCACTATGCTTACATGTTCATAAGTCCCTCGATGGCTCACTTACCATACAACATAGCTTCTTAAACCACTAAAGTTGATAGATCGCCGTTGCGAAGATGGGCAAACTTTCATATTTCGAATAAATTCTGACGCCTCGTTTTGAAGAACTTTA
>JAJYFP010000085.1 GCA_021790855.1 Actinomycetes bacterium | reverse complement strand
GAGCGTACTCAGATGGCTTTCTCAATAATTGTGGCGGTGATTCAAAAGAGATTTGTTGAGTTAGCGGCACTGTCCTCTCCTACATTTAAAAGTGCGGAGGCGAGAGCTAGTGCGTATCTCAATGGAACTGGTCAGCCACCCAAGGCTCCTCCTTTTATCTTAGAGAAGCTTTGGAGAGAGGCGGTAAAGTTTGACGTCGCTACCTTTGCTAATGCTTTTAGCACCTTGGGCGAGCTGGAGCGGTCTTTGCGAGGTGCATCAGGGCTTGAAAGTTCTGTGTCTTTGGAGCTAGCCGTAGCGAGACTGGCCAACATGTGCGCTTCGACTCAAAGACGAAAAGCTACCTCAAGGAGATAGCTTTTCGCATGAAGAATGAGTTTTGTAGATGCTAATCTTGGACTGGAGTTTGAAGTGCTCTAACCTTTTTGATAAGCCGTGACTTTCTTCGGGCGGCTTGGTTTTTATGGATTACTCCCTTTGCGGCAGCCTTATCCAACTTCTTGATAGCCAACTTCAGGTCGGTATCGGAGTTATTCTCGGCGTCAACCTCTAGAACTGCATTTTTTACTCGCGTCTTCAGCTCGGATTTGACGGCCTTGTTTCTCTCTCGCCGGACTTCGTTCTGCCTGTTTCTTTTTATCTGGCTCTTAATGTTTGCCATGTCTACCTTTATCTAAAACTCTTCAACGATGAAATTCTTTGTATTAGCGTAGCAAGTCTATAAGGTTTTAGTGGTGGTGTGAGCTTCTCCGCCTAAGCTTTTCATCAAATGATCGACCAAACCCGCATACGAAACCTCTCAATTATTGCACATATAGACCATGGTAAGTCAACTCTATCCGACCGGATCTTGGAACTTACTGGGGCCGTTGATCCTAGAGAGATGAGAGAGCAGTACTTAGACTCCATGGATATTGAGCGTGAGCGTGGTATAACGATTAAGGCTCAAAATGTTAGAGTGAACTGGAAGAACCACATAATTCATCTGATCGATACGCCGGGTCATGTGGACTTCGGATATGAAGTTAGCCGCTCATTAGCGGCTTGTGAGGGTGTGGTATTGGTCGTGGACGCCTCTCAAGGAATAGAGGCGCAGACGTTAGCTAACTGTTACTTGGCGTTAGAGCATGACCTAGAGATTGTGGCAGTATTGAATAAGATTGATCTTCCAGCGGCTGACCCAGATCGATATGCAAGTGAGATCGACAAGACGCTAGGTATCGACAAGGACTCGATCTTACGAATCTCAGCCAAGACGGGCCAGGGTGTGTCGGAACTGCTTGACGCTATTGTGGAGAGAATTCCGAGCCCAGCTGGAGAGGCTACAGCTAAGACACAAGTGCTGATCTTTGACTCATACTACGACCAGTACAGGGGGGTTATCTCTTCAGTACGAGTGGTCAATGGTTCTCTGAGGGCGAACTCTAAGATCCGATTTATGCAGGCCCAGGCGATCCACGAAGTAGAAGAGATTGGTGTTAGACTCCCCGTATCTACTCCGGTGGTAGAGCTTGGTCCGGGGGAAGTTGGTTATCTCATTGCAGGCATCAAAGACGTTGGTGAGGCTCGCAGTGGTGAGACCGTTACCGACTCCCTAGACCCCGCTGAGCATGCTCTTGAGGGCTATCAGGATCCTAAGCCTATGGTATTTTGTGGACTTTACCCTGTCGACGGCGATGAGTTTTCTGATCTTAGGGATGCGCTTACTAAGTTGAAACTTAACGATGCGAGCTTTACATATGAGCCGGAGACATCTCAAGCGCTGGGGTTCGGCTTTAGATGCGGCTTTTTGGGCCTCTTACACATGGAGATCGTAAGAGAGCGTCTTGAGAGAGAGTTCAACTTAAACCTCATTGCTACAGCACCATCAGTAAAGTATCTGGTGTATTTAAACGGGAAAGAGGAGCGGGTCGATGTGGATAACCCCTCAGAGCTCCCTCCGGTATCACAGATCGCCAAGATAGAGGAGCCTTACCTAAAGATCTCGATAATCACTCCTGCTGAGTACGTTGGCACTTTGATGGATCTAGCTCAGCAGAGGCGGGGGACGATGCAAAAGATGGAGTATATCTCCACTGATCGAGTCGAGATGGTCTATCGGATCCCACTAGCGGAGGTCGTCGTCGACTTTTTTGATCAGCTCAAGAGTCGAACGAAGGGCTATGCATCTTTGGACTATGAAGCGGATGGGTACGGAGAGTCAGAACTCGTCAAGCTTGACGTCTTGCTAAACAGTATTCCCGTGGACGCGTTTTCCTGTATTATCCATCGATCTAAGGCTTATGATCACGGGAAAAAGATGGCTCAGAAGTTAAGGGAGCTGATACCTAGACAACTCTTCGATGTTCCTATCCAAGCCTCAATTGGTGGGAAGGTAATAGCCAGGGAGACGATCAAGGCACGACGCAAAGACGTGTTGGCCAAGTGTTACGGTGGAGATATCTCTCGGAAGCGTAAGTTGTTGGAGAAACAAAAAGAGGGCAAGAAAAAGATGAAGTCGATCGGTCGTGTGGAGATTCCCCAGGAGGCTTTCATCTCTGCTCTCAAACTGGAGGACTAAGTGACGGTCGCTGTGGTGTGGTTTCGACGTGACCTCCGTATGACAGATAACTATACGCTTCATCGAGCTGCAACTGAGTCAAGCTCGACCTATGGAGTCTTTGTTCTCGATCCAGTTACTCTAAGACGTGCAGGTGAACTGAGACTTAGATACCTTCTGTCTGCACTTTTTGACTTGAACGAGCAGATGGACGGGAGGCTTAACATCTTATATGGAGACCCAGCTAAAGAGGTGGCCAACTTTTGTGAAGTCGTAGGAGCGGAGAAGGTCTTCGTCTCCTCTGACGTCTCTCACTACTCGAAGTGGCGTGACGGTCGGGTAAGGGACGCTTTGATCGAACGATTGATTTCTTTTGAGGTTTGCGACTACCCAACTACATTTATACCTCGTTCGATCTGCAAAGGTGATGGTACTCCCTACCAAGTGTTTACTCCCTACTTTAAAGCGTGGTTGGCGAAGGTGCCCGAGGTTCAAGCGCCGCCGAAAGCTTTAGTCAACTGGGAGTACCTTGGCGATCAAAGATCAATACCTTTAAGGCTTAGTTCGGTTCTACCTTATGAATCAGGTGGAGAACGAAAGGAACTTGAAAAACTCGAGACATTTGTTCAATCGACGTTGGAAAGATACGAAAAGGAGAGAGACTTTCCTTCAAAGTCCAGTACTTCTAGGCTGTCCGCTGCGCTTCATTTTGGGGTTATCCATCCGCGAACGATAGTCTTAAAGCTCGACGTTCAAGCCCACCGGAGGTTTTTATCTGAACTTTGTTGGCGCGACTTCTTTGCTGAAACCCTTGAACTTCACCCTGAGTCATCGTGGAGGAACTTAAATAGTGCCTTCGATACACTTGAGGTCTCGTCAGCGGCAGGATCTGCTAACTTTGAGGCCTGGAAGTCAGGTGTGACAGGGTATCCAATCGTCGATGCAGGTATGCGCCAGCTCCTTCGAGAGGGATATATACATAACCGGGTGCGTATGATCGCTGCCTCGTTCTTAGTCAAGGACCTTCACATCCACTGGAAGGAAGGAGCCAAGTACTTCTTCGAACGTCTCATCGATGGAGACGTTGCGTCAAATAGCCATGGTTGGCAGTGGGTTGCAGGTACAGGTAGAGACGCCGCTCCTTACTATCGCATATTTAATCCAACAACTCAAGGCAAGAGGTTCGACCCTAACGGTGAGTACGTAAAGACCTACGTCGAAGAGTTGCGGTCTGTTCCGGAGTCGTTTATACATGAACCTTGGTTGTACGCCAACTTTGGGGGCCTCGGTTACCCTTTACCAGTTGTAGATCACCAAGTGGAGCGAGCCGAAGCTCTTAGAAGACTGGAATCGATCAAGAGAGACGTTTGTTAGGCTTGCGTTTAGTGAGTTGGATGAAGGTTGTGACAGCGACGATCAGATAGAGACAGTAGACAATAAGTTCCAACGGCGTTGGTTTAGCGGCGTACCCAAGCAAGGTGTGGGCGATATCTCCAATGTTGGAGGACTCGTTGAGATAAGCGTTTGTGTTCCATAAGGGTCTGCTTAAAACCTTGATCCACCCTAGATACTGAAGGTTCTCAATCATATCGACTATGAGTGCTGCGGAGAAGACGATTAGAGCGGCGCCGAGAGTGCGAAATGCGAGCGAAAGGTTTATGCGTTTTCCAAAACGGTATACAGAGATCGCGAAAACCAACGTTGCTGCCACTCCAAGTGCTGCGCCGATCTCGGGACCGCCGGTGCCGGTTGCTAGTACGATAGCCAAGGTGAAGACCATGGCCTCGAGTGACTCTCGTGCAATGGCTTGAAATGTAACCACGAAAAGGGCTAGATTACCGCCCCCCTTCCCTTGTTGCTGT
>JAJYFP010000084.1 GCA_021790855.1 Actinomycetes bacterium | reverse complement strand
CTTACCCAATCAGAGGAGGTGGCTTATCAGGTGGTGAAGTAAGGTTCTTGGAGTTCGTCCTCACTGGAACTGTGTTACATAAGCGCTGTTGAAGATGGAAAGTGGGGTGAACGGCCTTCGACGAGTTTATCCGAGTCAAGTGCTACCTCGTGTCTCAGCGAGAGGGCGCAGTCCTTCATGGCTGTGGTGAATCGGTCGTTGTGGCTGGTCGATTCTGTTGCTCGATGTATTGAGGAAGTATTGTAAGTGGTGCTCCATCAACAGATCTAGAAAAGTAAGAACCAGACCAGAGCTTGTTCGCTCGCCAGTAGTGTTGTCGGAACTTCACAGAAGTCTTGACGGAGCCTCCACACAGAGACACCTTTCAAGTCGTTTACCAGTCTCGATACCGATACCTTTGGTGGAGATGTTCACCAGCGGGTGTATATGGTTTGAATCGGCGTTAAACTCCACCACTTCGCTCTCAAAGTCGAAGCACGCCGAACCCATGATCTCTCCCATGTGATCCAGGTGGGCGCCCTGCGATACCGGGTGACGGAATTTACGGGGACTTCGGATTTCAGTGGGGAATTTAGTCAGTCCTAAGCAGATTTGAGCGTCTCTATGTGTTAGGTAGGAAAGGTCTTCAAGCAAACTTAAGCGCCCTCGGCAGGACTCGAACCTGCGCGCCTGGCTCCGGAGGCCAGCGCTCTATCCGCTGAGCTACGAGGGCAAAACTGTCTATCAAGACTACTTGATGAGAGCATAGCCTTGAGTGTTCAACTTCAATGTTGCTTGGCGTCGCTATACCATCCAAAGACATGCATGAACTGCTTGCGGCAGGCGTCAGTTTAACCTCACGGTTGCTTTAGGCTGTGTCCAAACGTTGCACCGCCGCGAGGCTGTGACAAGGAGGAGAGATGTTAAGGTGGGAGCTACAGCTCCGTGAACTCGTTGAGGCGGCACTCGTTGAGGTCGGAGTTCAACGGTTGGACGTTGAATTTGTGGTAGAGAGACCGCAAAATGAAGGGTTCGGAGAGTTTTCAACCAATGCAGCGTTGGTGCTTGGAAAGAGACTTGGCAAAAGTCCGAGAGACTTTGCATCTGAGCTGATTGGTACTTCGGCGTTCAGTACCTTCCCCTTTACTCAAGGATATGAAGTAGCGGGGCCGGGATTTATAAACTTCAAGATGAAGCCAGTACATCTCCATATGCAGGTTCTTGAAGTGTTGGAGGAAGGTGAAGCCTCCTTTGGACGTGTAGATGTTGGACGAAATGAGAAGGTCCAAGTTGAGTTCGTTTCGGCAAACCCTACAGGTCCATTACACATAGGAAACGGTTGGTGGGCGGCGTACGGGGACGCGCTTTCTCGGGTCTTAATGCGAAGCGGATACGACGTATCTAAAGAGTATTACGTGAACGACACGGGTGGACAGATAAGGAGCCTAGGGGAGTCGATCCTTGCTCGCAAAGAAGGATCAGAACCGCCAGAAGGAGGTTACTTGGGTGACTACGTGGTTGAACTTGCGCGAAAGTACGATGGGACTCTAGACGTTGAAACCACTGGGAGATGGGCAGCAGAACGCATTATTGAAGAGATCAAAACTTCTTTGGAGAACTTTGGTGTGGAGTTCGATGTTTGGTACTCACAGGCATCGATTGAAGAGTCAGGAGCAGTCGAAGAAACGATATCTGAGCTCGATGCAAAGGGCTACGTCTACGAACTTGATGGCGCTCTGTGGCTACGGTCAAGCGATATAGGAGACTCAAGGGATCGTGTACTTAGGAAGTCGAATGGAGACTTCACGTACCTAGCTGGGGATATCGCCTACCATAGGAACAAGTTCCTAGTTCGTGGATTTGATCGCGTCATAGACATCTTCGGTGCTGACCATCATGGGCAGGTTGCATCTCAGAAAGCCGCAATGTACGCACTTGGAATAGATCCGATAAGACTTGAGATACTTTTGGGCCAGATGGTGTCGGTAGTGGAGTCCAACCAGGTTGTAAAGATGTCTAAGAGGGCGGGAACCTCTATACCTCTTTCGTTTGTGGTAGATAAACTTGGAGTCTCGGCGACCAGAATACTGTGTTTATCGTCTTCTCTCGATAAAGCAACCGTGCTGGACCTTACTAAGGCCCTTGAGAAGTCGATGGAGAACCCTGCTTACTACGTGCAGTACGCTCACGCTCGCATCGCTTCTTTACTGAGAATGGCGGTCCAGAAAGAAGTAAGTGTAAGAGAGCTTTCGGTGGAGGAACTTTTAGTTCTTGAGCACCCTCGCGAGATAAAGTTAATGAAGGACATTACTTTATTGCCCGAGGTTGTCGAGACAGCAGCCAAAGAAAGAGCCCCTCACAAAGTGGCAACGTGGCTCAAAGGCGTAGCTAGCAGTTTTCACGGTTTCTATCACGACTGCCCGGTTCTTGCAGATAGCCTCTCAGAGGAGATCGTACAGAGCCGTTTGGCGTTGGTGAGAGCGACTCAGATAGCGCTAAGAGTTGGGCTTGAACTAGTCGGTGCGGACGCAGTGGAGGAGATGTAGTTGTACGATTCTCCTAAGAGTCAGGCCATTCCACCGTATCTGTTGCCTGATAGTGCAACGATCTCAAGTGAAGGGGAACTCCTGCTTCATGGAGTACCGGTTTCACATTTAGCTCGTGAGTTCTCGACTCCACTGTTTGTATACGACTCGGCTCACATAAGACGTCGACTGAAGGTTTCTAAGGAGAATTTTTCAGGGAAAGTCGTATACGCGGCAAAAGCCTTTTTCTGCAAGGCTATGGCGGAGATCGTCTCTGAAGAGGATGTTTTCTTAGATGCCTCGACTATGGGTGAGATCTTTGTTGGCTTAGCCGGAGGAGTATCTCCAGAGAAGATAGTCTTTCATGGTAATAATAAGTCGACTGATGAACTGCGTTTTGCGCTCTCGCGAGATGTGGGACTTATTGTTGTGGACTCCTTTGATGAGATACAAAGACTAGAGCTGCTAGCGGATAGAAAGATTCGAGTTGGAGTGCGAATTACTCCTGGTATCGAAGCTCATACACACGAGTTTATCCGCACCGGTCAAGATGATTCTAAGTTTGGCTTCAATGTCCAAAATGGGGATGCTGAACTTGCTATTGAAAAAATATCGAAGTCAACGGTCTTGGAATTGGTCGGAGTTCATGCGCATATTGGTTCGCAGATCTTCTCACTCGACTCCTTCGGCCAAGAGGTTGAGATCCTGAGTCAACTGCTAATCGATGTCGACGTCGAGGAAGTGATCTTAGGTGGAGGATTAGGTGTACCTTACGTTAGAGGTGAAGAGGCACCTACTATTGATCAGTGGACGCGTGTTTTGGATGAGTATGGTGCAAAGACAGGTCTATCTAAAGGTCGTACCTTGGTGATTGAACCTGGTAGATCAATAGTGGCTACGGCGGGAATGACGGTGTATGAGATTGGAACGATCAAAAGAATCCCTGGAGTCAGGGACTACGTCTCCGTTGACGGTGGTATGAGCGACAATCCTCGCCCTGTTCTTTATGGAAGCGGATACGAAGCGCTTATGATTCAAAGGATGCTAGACCTCCATGATACGAAGTACTCAGTGGCTGGAAAACATTGCGAATCTGGAGATGTCATAGTTAAAGACGCCTTGCTGCCGTCTGACATCGAGACGAATGAACTCCTTGTAACACCGGTGACTGGTGCTTACGGATACTCGATGAGCTCAAACTACAACAAAGTTCCTCGCCCGGCTGTTGTCTTTATTGATGAAGCTGGATATAGGGTTGTTGTAAGGCGGGAGACTTTGGAAGACCTAGTACGTAACGATATCTAGTAGAAAGACTAAGGGTTTGTGTAGGAGATCTGTTTGAAGATAGGATTGCTTGGCTGTGGAAACGTCGGTTCAGCCTTTGTCAAACTTCTCATTGACAACGGCGACTCGATAAAAGAGAAGATCGGTGAAAATCTGGAGATCGCCAAAGTGCTTGTGCGGGATACAAAACGAGAACGAGATCCATGGATAGATCGTTCTCTTTTGACGACGGATGCGCAAAGTCTGGTCACAGACCCAGATATTGACATCGTAGTCGAGGTAATTGGAGATGTTCAACCCTCAAAGGAACTAATTGAGACTTCTCTTAGAAACGGTAAGTCGGTTGTAACTGCTAACAAAGCCCTTTTAGCAGAGCATTACTTTGAGATTGAAGAGTTAGCCGAAGAGGTGGGACGAGACGTCTTTTTTGAAGCAGCTGTAGCAGGGGGCATACCGCTAATTAGATCGCTTAGGGTTTCTCTGGTAGGAGAGCGACTCTCTAGAGTAACAGGAATCGTAAACGGCACTACGAACTATATTCTGACTCGAATGCACGAGGACTCCCTTGCCTTTGACGAGGCTTTGGCTATGGCACAGAAGCTTGGATATGCTGAGGCCGATCCTCGAGCTGACCTCA
>JAJYFP010000083.1 GCA_021790855.1 Actinomycetes bacterium | reverse complement strand
GAATCGCCAGAGACTTACACGATGAAGTTATCCAGAGGCTCTTTGTAGTTGGGCTATCCCTCCAAGGCATAATCAGATCAACCGAAGACGATCGAATTAGAACTCGACTTAATGAGTCAGTTGAACAGCTAGACGGCACAATCAAGCAGATAAGAACTACCATTTTCGCATTAGATACCCCTAAGACCGCAGCGGCCAGCAAGGGAGCACGTCAAAGGTTCGTGTCACTTATAAACGAGTACCAAAGCACCGCGGATGCTGATGTCTCACTACGCCTATCAGGACCAATTGACACCTTTTTAGATGACAAGTACTCAGAGTCAGCTCTTGCCTTTGTCCGTGAAGCCTTATCGAACTCAGTACGTCACTCAAAAGCCAACCGTATAGAGGTGGAAGTCGCCCTTGAAGACAACCATCTACTCGAACTCAGTGTAAAAGATAACGGAACTGGCCTACCAACATCCGTTTCAACAGGCCACGGCATCCCCAACATGAAGCAGAGAGCTAGAGATCTAGGAGGCAAGGTAGTGTTTGAACAACCCGAAAACGGTGGGCTACTAGTCCGATTTCATCTTCCGCTCAAAGTCTAGGTTCAATGAATACAGCCTCGAGAGACAGCGTCCGTACTTCTGACGAAAACCACCTGCTAAAAAAGACTCTGGGAAGAGGTTGACGATCAACTGATCACATAGCACAAGTGGAATCTCCATCTCATAGACTTTGTCGATAAAGCTTACGAAACGCAGTCCCCTTGCCTGATCGTCGAAGGGCATGCCCTTTGTTATGACTACCCCTGCATACATAGCAAATCTCTTCGTATAAGTTACGGGATGGAACTCTAAAAGTATGCGCATCACCTCTGCAAACTCGATAACAAGCCAAGAACTCTCGTTTCCCAAAGAGGAGATAGCAGACTTAGAGGATATCTCTTTGAGTTCATCTACGTTAAACTCTCTATGTCTAAAGTCAGGTCCATCCACCTTTACGACATCAAATATTGCAGCTAAACCCTGTATCTCTCGGAGAAAGTCTTCCGATGCAAACCTACCATCCCCCAAGCGATCAGGCAACGTATTAGACGTAACTACAAGGTGCACCCCCTCTTGAGTTAAAGTAGAACACAGGTTGCTAATGAGGACTGTATCACCTGGGTCATCTAGTTCAAACTCGTCTATGCACAAAAGATCCACCACGGAAAGAGCAGCTCTAGCTCGATGGAATCCCAAAGCGCCAACAAAATTAGTCAGTTCCGAGAAGCTTGCATAAGCCTTAGTGTACGGAAAGCTTCTATACGCCCCCACTAGTAGGTGTGTTTTACCTACACCAAACCCACCGTCCAAGTAGAGCCCAGTCGCAGAAGTAGCGTCGCTCACTCGATCCCTCTTTAGAAACAGTCCCCGTGGTCTCGTTACACGACGATCTCGATCGACCTTGGAGCGAACCATCGCGACAAACGCGCTGATCGTCTCTTTAGCATGGAGCTGGCTGGGAAACTCCGGATTCGGAACATAGGAATCCAGCTCCATAGACTGAAATCTCTTTGGAGGCACAAGATTATCTAGAAGTTCCGAAACTTCTGGGCTATTTGATCCGAAAGGTACGCTGTCGAAGTCCACGATAATAACCTAGAGGAAGCTTACCCATGGTCATCGCATCACCTAGGTGATCATCCCTAGCTGTTCACTTAGGAAGGATTCGAAACGTGTTCAAGGAGATAAACGAGAAGGTCACCATAGATCAACTACTCGAACTCTATCCACCACTTAATGCACCTCAGTCGGTTAGGGGTAACTTAGTACTATCTATCAACGGATCAGTTACCTCAAAAGGAAAGTCCAAAGAACTTTCATCAAGCGTTGACAGAGTCATCTTCCATCATCTTCGAGCCGTTTCTTCTTTCATCCTTGTTGGCGCTAAAACGGCCATCTCAGAGCCCTACGGTCCTGCGGGCAACTATCCGAAATACCTGGAACTGAGATCCTACCTTGGACTCGAACCGACCCCCAAAGTCGTAGTAGTCGCAAACGCCACAAGGTCACTTGCTCCACTGTATCAGCTAGGCACCAAAGACAATAAAGCTCTGGTTTTCGTGCCAAATGCAGGTATCGTTACAGACACACCTGAGTCTGTGGAGATCATAGAGATTGCATCAGATCGGCCGCTATACAAAGAGGTGATCAAACATCTCAAAGAAAGATCACAGGGAACTATTCTGTGTGAAGGAGGCCCGACGCTTCTTAGCCAACTCATCGATCATGATCAAGTAGACGAACTCTGTCTCACTATGTCTCCCCATCTGATATCCAAAGATGACCACACACCCTTTGTCAGCTTTCGAGCTCACTCACCAACACTACACTCTATAGCGACTGAAGGTACCCATCTTTACCTTCGCTATCGCATGAAGTAAGCTATTTCCAAGAACAAATAAGCTGTGAATCCAAAGCGAGGTGGATGAGTGGAGATTCCGTTACGGAAAAAAGAAGCGCCCGTCGCCATGGAAGAGATGGAGCATCTCATATCCGAGTTCCTTGTCTCTTCGACTGCGAAGGAGGTCTCGATCTCCACTCAAGACAGCTCCATTTTCACAAGTTGGAAGTCCGGACCAACGCTTGGGGAGCTCCTAGACGCAATACCTAGTCTAAATACTTGGGCCGTGACGGGAACCTCTGAACTTGTAGGCAGGTATCAGCTGTCAAAAGGGAAACATAAGGGCACCGTTATAACCGATAGAGCTCACTCCCCTTCGGAGCTTTCACTTGCTGTGGTTCGATTTCGAAACTCGAAGAATCGAATGGCTGACACGACTAAAGACGCCGACCTTAGAGAGCTTTTCGAGATTCTCGAGGGAGCTGCGCCAGTTGAAGGGTTCCAACTTCCAGACCTTATGTCAAGCGCTCTGCTAGAGCACGCTCAAGATACCTACGACTTCGAAGCGGCTAAAAGTGAGATTGAAGTTCTAAAAGAACTTTCTAAGCAACTTGATCGAGTGGGTTACGACATCCTTTGGAACGAGGCATTTTTACGTATTGAGTGACGGTTGCCACCATCGCAAGTAGCCTCTATGCATCATAACGACTTTTGGTCTGTCAAGAGGTTAACTGTCGACCTAGGAGCATCATAGACTCTGGCTCACTAAGTTCAAAGGGTAAAAACGCGATAGCTGCCACATCTACGCCAGCCTTGAAGTACTCCTCAATGCTCAGCTTGCAACTTTCTGGAGAACCGTGCACGATTAGTTCATCGACCACGTCGTTGGGTACTTGTCGAGCTGCCTCTTTGCGATCTCCTCTGCTCCAGGCCGTCCACATCTTCTCAAGCCGCTCACCTCGGCCCAACCATCTTTGAAACTCAGCGTACACCGGAACGTTCATATAAGTAGCGATAAGGCGTTTCGCTCCAGCCCGCACTAACTCTACTTCCACACTTGGGCATACAAATATCCGAGCAACAACCTTTTTGGTCGGGTTTAAGTAACCAGAGACTCTCGTCACGTCAGATGGAGAAAGCCAGTTTAGGACTACACCATCAGCCTCTCGTGACGACATCTTCAGCATCTGCTCACGTAGTGCTGCAACTAAGATCTCGGGGGGTTCCGAGGGCGGTTGCAGCAACTTAAATCCGCTTACGCTAAACGTTTCATACTCTCTGTCTACTCTTGCACCACTCAATGCCTCTCGAAGAAATCTCACCGTATCTCGAGTTCGCTGGAAAGGACTAACAAAGGGTTGCGAGTTCCAACGTTCAACTATGACGTTGGACGAGGATCCCAACCCCACCGATACTCGTCCGGGTGCAACGTCACAAAGAGCCGAGATGGACATCGCAAGTGTAGCGGGACCTCTAGTAAAAGTTGGGACTATAGCAGTTCCTAGACGCATCGATGAAGACCATCCAGAGGCGGTAATTAGGGGAGAGAATGCATCGTAACAGTCAACTTCAGAAGACCAAAGTTCTTCATAACCCATCTCTAGGGCACTTTTTACGAACGGTTCATGATCTCTCAACCCAATCTTGGAAAACGGAACTGTAACCCCGAATGATCCCATGTTTGAATCGTACTAAATCCCGTCACGACAAACCCGACATCACGACTAATTAATCGGTAGAGAAAAGAAACCTATGCTCCCACTTGCGCTATAAGACGGTTCTATGACAAGAGGCGACTCCGCCTGAACAATCAACAAAGGGTGGACTTTGTTCACCTTCACATTGAGAATCCCCGAACTCACCACTGTATAAGGCGCTACATCTACAGCCAAAGCGTCGCGATGAGATGTCCCTGTCGAACTTCTCACGCTCTTGAGCATATTTAACTTCGACAGGTAAGAGGTTTGATCGAACATAGACACCGAAGAGATCACTAACGGATCGATCGTACTTGCACGCAACGAGACTGCCAACGGGTTAGAGGGAACAAAACTCGAGATGGAG
>JAJYFP010000082.1 GCA_021790855.1 Actinomycetes bacterium | reverse complement strand
GTTGTTTTCGGATATCGACTTGAGGTGAAGCTGATAGGGGTGGCCCATGTAGCGTCCGAAGTATCATCACCCTGTTCAATAGGTAAGTGAGCGACTTCGCTGTCGTTGTTGTGGATGAAGTGAGATTAAGATAGTTATAGAGGAGCAATGCGTGTTCGTATACGTAAATGGCAGTGTAGTTGAAAAGACCGACGCTAAAGTTTCGGTCTTTGATCATGGTATCGTTACCGGTGACGGAGTCTTCGAGACAATAGCGGTCTATGGAGGTCGCCCGTTTGCGCTGACCAGACATCTGGATCGACTTAAAAGAAGCGCCAAGGGACTAATGATCGAGGAGCCTCACTTGGACGAAGTCCGAGAAGCGATCGATCTCGTAATCACGCGAAGTGGATTAGACGAAGGCAAAGTTAGAGTAACTTATACCGCAGGAGACTCCGGGCTATCCTCCGACCGTTTGACGGGACCTCCAAGTCTGGTAGTTGCTTGCGAACTTTCTAGCTTTGGGAACGGTACCGCTACAGACGTTGTGGTTGTACCTTGGCTTAAGAATGAAAAGGGCGCCTTAAGCGGTCTAAAAACTACCTCTTATGCGGAAAACGTACTTGCGCTAGCTTACGCAAAACAACGAGGCGGATCTGAAGCGGTCTTTCAGAACTTAAGCGGAGATCTTTGTGAGGGAACTGGATCTAACGTCTTTGTGGTGTGGGATGGCGAACTTGTAACGCCGCCATTGAGTAGTGGTCCTCTAGCAGGGATCACAAGGGAGTTGGTTCTTGAAAAGATCGGTGGTGTGGAACGGACGATACCTTTGGAGACTCTTTACTCCCAAGCGATCTCTGAGGTTTTTCTGACCTCGACTATTCGCGAGATACAAGGAGTCTCCTCAATTGATGGAGTGATGATCTCTCAAGGACGAGTGGGTCCGATTACCTTAGAGGTTGCAGATGCATTTGGAAAGCTTAAGGTAGAGTTGAACGACTGAACGCTGATGTAGAGTAACTACTCGCTTAGAGTCTTTAGATTGAATTAGGTCTCAGAGTAGGAAAACAGTATCGGCAGCTAAGACAGTTCGGTCTCGGGTATTTTGGCTCCTCCCTGCCTAGTGAACTTCAAATGTAAATGGCAGGTCTCTTCGATAAGGCTAAGTTTTTTTAACTGCCAACTCGTTAGAGATGTTCGGCGGTTTTGAGTACATGTGTTTTGTAGTGGCAGCCCTTGGGTAAGACTACGTGTCGGCTCGTAAGTGCTAGATCTAGACTTGTTAGATCATGGAGTCTGCATCGCGGAGGTGGTTGTGTTAGTTGTAGTAGGAATGCGACTACTACTTGTATGTTTGTGGGAAATGGTCCCCGGAGTTAGGTAGACGCCAAATAGATCTGCGATCGATGCACCGGATTTTAATATAGAAAGGCGTTCAACAATGGAGCGGAGTTGGATAGTAAGGCTCGTAGATCTCAAGGGTTTTGGTGGAGCGAGTAGATCTGAAGGAGTGCTCCGAGTAGAAGGATCGAGCCTAAAAGGACAGATTCTCTCGCCTAGGCTAAGTGAAAGTATTGTTGAAAGAGTTACATCACTTCGCTCAAGTGCGAATAGAGTCGTCGAACTTGACTTTGACGATGCTCAAGCCGTAGGTGCGGGTATGGCATGTGGTGGAGTTGCGCAAGTAGCGGTCTTTGATGAACGAGAGTTCCCTAACGAGTACTTTGAGCTCGAACGACAAAGAACTCCCTTTGTTGTAGTTACATCTCGTCACTCCTCTGGTAGGACGCAGTGCTACGTGATCGATTCAACGTCGTCAAGGTCGAAAACCGATCTACCTCAAGAGATTCTGGACAAGGTCGAAGAAGTCAATTTTTCTATGAGAAAAGGTACCATCTCGATCCAGCTTGACGAGACTAAATACTACGTCTCTCTCGTGGCTCCGACGACTCATATCGTAACTTTGGGAGGAGGGGATTTAGCCAAGACACTTAAAGAGATGACGGCACTTCTCGGATGGGACGCAGAGGTGGTTGAAAAGCGAGTTGACGGCGGTCATAAGGCAGCTATCGAGCCAGAGTCGCTACTTTTAGGACCATTGGACGCTCTGGTAGTGCTCTCACACGACCATGACTTTACTACGCCGTTCATAGCCTCTGCCTTAAAGTCCCGTTCAGGAGCTTACATCGGGTCTTTAGGATCCCGTCATACTCAAGCTGAGAGACGCATGCGACTACTGGAGCAGGGTTTTGTTGAGCAAGATTTGACGGGACTATACGGTCCGATTGGGCTTGACGCTGCTGCTCAAAGTGTCGGAGAGACTGCTCTTGTGATCTGTGCGGAGATCCAAGTCCATAAGTCAAAGAGACCTTTGCGACATCTACGAGACTCTCTCGGACCCATCAACGCCTGATCCCCCAAAGAAGACAACGGTGCTTGAAAACTTCGTCGCACAGTCATTCTACGTGTAGAGTCCAAGCCTAACCTAAGTCTTTGAGCACTATGAGCAAGTAGAGCCACTTATAGACAAGAGATCTGAAACTGCGTACTACCTACTGTGTTTTCGGTGCTTGAACTCTTGGCTAAAGATGAAACCTATGACTCAGGTGGGGTAACCAATAGATACTCCAAAGAACATAAAATGCTACCTATAGAACTCAACTAATGTAACTCCAAACGTCAAAAAAATGAGTCATTGCAAGGTCGGGGATCTCTTCGAATTGGCGTCGAGTCCGAACTATTTCGTGAAGAATTCTAGAGCGTGAAGTCCATCAACAATGAGAGTGTTGCCATGTGAAGCTCTTACCTCATACTGCTACGAAGCAGTTTAGGAAGCCCGCCTTGAAGATTTTAGAAGGACGCCTCATTAGTTTTGAGTGGTTCGAGTCTACATATTTTGCTAGGGTAGTGGATACTACAAACACTGGAGGATCTTTATGAGTTGGCAACCGATGGACCTTGCCCCAAAGGCTGATGATCTAGACGCTCTGGCGATAACTACGGTCCGCATGCTATCTGTTGACGGCGTTGAGTCAGCAAATGCTGGACATCCAGGACTTCCTTTAGGTGCAGCTCCAATGGCTTGGACTCTATTTAGATACTTTCTAAGATTCAACCCTGAAGACTCAAAGGACCCTCTCAGAGATCGATTTGTACTTTCAGCGGGCCACGGTTCTATGTTGCTCTACTCGTTGCTTCACGTCTTTGGGTACTCGGTTTCGGTGGATGACCTAAAGAAGTTTAGACAACTGGGTTCTATTACTCCAGGTCATCCCGAGTTTGGAGTTACCGAAGGGGTTGAAACCTCTACTGGACCTCTTGGTCAAGGGATTGGAAACGCGTGTGGGATGGCGATTGCAGCTCAAATGCTGTACGGTCAAGGAGCTATCGCCCGAGAAGACGTTCCACGGGTATTTGCAATCTGTTCAGACGGCGATCTCATGGAGGGTATATCGAACGAAGCCTCATCCTTGGCTGGGCATCTCGGGTTAGGCAATCTCTTTGTCTTATACGACAACAACTCTATCTCTATCGACGGCTCTACCGAGTTAGCCTTTACTGAGTCTCGGATCGATCGCTATAGAGCTCTAGGATGGCGCTGCGTTGAGATTTTAGATGGTAACTCACATGAGGAGATTCGAAGAGTATTAGACGAAGTTCTCTCTGAGCATGTAGCGATGCCTACATTTATCTCCGTGCGTACTGTGATTGGATACGGTGTTCCAGGGCGCGAAGGTACAGAGAAGGTACATGGAGCACCGCTTGGCTCAGAGTTGACGAGTCAGCTGAGGCAGAGGTTTGGATGGCCGGAAGAGACATTTTATGTACCCGACTCAGTTCATGGACTCTGTCGAGAGATCGTCGAGGGAAAGCAGGCTGAGCTAGCCCAAGCACATGGAAGATGTAAGAAAGAGCCACGATTTGAGAGTTTGACACCGTCTGAACTCAGTACTCTTTTTGAGAAGATCTCTTCGACCTTTGAACCAGGAAAAGCGTTAGCGACAAGAGTCTCTTCAGAGAAGGTTCTCTCCCAACTCGTTCCTGCGCTATCGAACATGATCGTCGGGACGGCTGATCTGGCTGAGTCAACGGGCCTTGCAATTAAGGTCGAGGCGTTCTCTAAGTCCGGTCGTAGCGGGCGCTTCGTCCACTTTGGAGTGCGAGAGCACGCAATGGGGGCGATACTAAATGGGCTACACCTCTTTGATGAGCGACTGAAGGTGGCGGGATCGACATTCTTGGTGTTTTCGGACTATATGAGAGGTGCGATTCGTCTCTCTGCGCTTATGCGGATTCCCGTGACCTATGTCTTTACCCATGACTCGGTCGGTGTCGGTGAAGATGGCCCAACGCACGAACCAATTGAACAAGTTAACTCTCTTAGACTCATTCCGCATCTAGAGGTATACCGACCGGCAGACTCTCATGAGACATTAATGGGTTGGCGCCTAGCCGTTGAACGGGAACGAGATCCCATCGCTTTGATCCTCTCACGTCAGGCGTTGGCG
>JAJYFP010000081.1 GCA_021790855.1 Actinomycetes bacterium | reverse complement strand
GAGTGTGCTCGCGTTGACTATCAGGGTGGACAAAGACTATCGGTACGAGTTTTTCCAGCGTTGCTGCCAGCTACGCATCCACTGAGTTCTGTTCGGGACGCCTTTAATGCCATATTTGTTGAAGGTGAAGCAGTGGGCGAATTGATGTTTTACGGTAGAGGAGCGGGCGGACTTCCAACAGCATCTGCAGTTATGGGTGACGTGATCGATGCTGCACAAAACCTTCACTTTGGTTCGACAGAAAGAAGATTGAGACGGTCAGAGGTGAGCGTTGTCCCAATCGAGGCTCTTGAATCAAACTTCTATATAGCCTTAGAAGTAGCTGATCAGCCAGGAGTACTTGCACAGGTAGCAGCTGTGTTTGGTGAGTTTGGCGTTTCGATCGCATCAATGGAACAGTCGGGATTGGGAGAGGAGGCGAGGTTGGTGTTTCTCACTCATCTGGCAACGGAAAAAGCTATGATGTCTACGATTGAGGCTCTATCACTCCTTGAGCCGGTTCGCGAAATCCATCGATACTTACGTGTCATAGAGGATAAGTAGATGCTCCAAGAAGAAGAGGAGAAGGTGTGACCACTACAGAGGATGCTCGTATAGCCATGCTTAATTGGCCGGGAGTCGTAGAAGCTTATCGTAAGTACTTACCTGTGCCGGCAGAAGCCGAAGTAGTGACGTTGCGTGAAGGCGGAACGCCGTTGTATTTTGCGCCGCGTCTATCGAAACTGAAAGAAGCGGACGTCTATATAAAGTTCGAAGGAGCGAATCCCACTGGATCTTTTAAAGACCGGGGAATGACAGTGGCGATAACTATGGCCAAGCACAGTGGAGCAAAAGCAGTGGTATGTGCCTCTACTGGCAACACATCTGCTGCTTCCGCCGCGTATGCTGCCCGAGCAGGTTTGCGGAGTATTGTGCTCATACCCTCGGGTTATATTGCGCTCGGTAAGTTGGCTCAAGCTCTAATCTACGGAGCTAAAGTTGTGCAGATAAAGGGAAACTTCGATCGAGCCTTAGAGATTGTGCGAGAACTGGGAGAGACCGGCCTTGTAACGGTAGTCAACTCCATTAACCCTTACAGAATCGAAGGACAAAAGACTGGAGCGTTCGAAGTTGTAGATGCATTAGGTTTTGCCCCGTCTCATCACTTTATTCCCGTGGGAAACGCGGGCAATATTACGGCATATTGGAAAGGGTATAACGAGTATCTTTCCGATAACAAATGTTCGTCTGTTCCTAAGATGATGGGATTTCAAGCCGAAGGTGCTGCACCAATTGTAAAAGGAGAGATAGTTCGTTTCCCCGATACGGTAGCCACGGCCATTCGCGTCGGTAACCCGGCTTCTTGGAAGGGAGCTCTTGCGGCGGCATCGGAGTCGGAAGGCACGATAGGTGCTGTCACGGATAAAGAAATTTTGGCCGCATATACCTATCTTGCCAGAGAGGAGTCGATATTTTGTGAGCCAGCTTCAGCAGCCGCAGTGGCGGGACTTATGAAGACGACTGTACCTCGCAGGTCCACTGTTGTCTGCGTTTTGACAGGGCACGGACTAAAGGATCCAGATACGGCAATTACTCAAATTGAAGTTCCAGGAGCAGTTGAGGCAACGTTGGAGGCAATTACTAAGGAGGTCGGAATTTAACCGGCGATATAATGTTGATGTTGTAAAGGCGGATCATAGAACTAGACATGTACTAGTTGGAGAAATGCGAAGGAACTTTTCCTAAGGCGTGTAGATTAAAAGAGTCCTTCGATGGAATGAACACGGAGAGTACGAAAGCCTTTTGCAGAGTCGCTCTAACAAGTTTCGCTCGGCGTATGAAAACCCAGTTTGTACATTTGTTTCAAGTGCCGTGTTGGATCCCATGAGGTTACCCAATGATTATGTGAGGTGTGAATGAGCGCTGTTGCTCAGATGGATCGTTCCGATCTAGAGAAAATGGAAAAAGATCGACTTCTTGCGATAGGCAAGGAACTGCAGTTAAAGGTGAACACTCGAACTAAGAAGGCGGACATCATTGAGATGATCATGTCTGCCGCTTTACACTCCCCAAGCACAGACAAGACTAGTGGCGGTGAAGAACATATTCTCGTGAACCCCGTGACTCCAAGTCGCGGCAGAACGAACGACAAAAGGCGTAAAGTGCTTGAGAATGACGACTCGGAGACTGCAGATGCAGAGCCAAGGGGAAAACCTCAAACAACGATAGACAGTGGTGGTAACGGTGTCCGACCGAACGATGCTACTCAGCTCCTGTTCCCTCCCATAACGGTCGTTCCTAAGACCAAGAGTAACGAAACGTTACCAAGTGCAGCTGAAAGTCCGCCCTCTATGAACGGCAGGTTGGATGGAGAAGTTGTTGAGAAAGAGTCCCATACGACAGAGCCACCTAAGCCTGAAGCGAACACGCAAACAGAGACGACGACGACCTCTTCCAATACGGAGTCGACCTTGCCGGCGGTTGTCCGAAGCGATGGAGAGGGAGGATCGAGACGATCCAGGAGAAGACGAGGTAGGGACGGTGGTCGTAGCCAGGAGAGGGGAGACTCCACGCAGTCAGAGCAGACCGCTCCTGTCGAGCTGTCTGATGTTTCTGGAATCTTGGATCTTAGAGATGAGGGTTTTGGATTTATTCGAGCCAATGGATACCTCCCATCGCCAAGAGATATCTACGTTTCCGCTGCTATTGTAAGACGGTTTGGTCTACGTAAGGGTGACTTCTTGGAAGGTGGAGCTCGTCCTGCAAACTCCAATGAAAAGTACCCAGCTATCGTTAGAGTTGACAAGGTATCAGGATCTGACCCCGAAGAGTCTAAGACTAGACCTAGATTTGAAGATCTTACTCCACTTTTCCCAGACGAAAACTTGCGGTTGGAGAGCAAAAAAAACGAAACTCGTTCTGATTCAGTAGCGAACTTGACAGCACGAATTATAGATCTTATATCTCCGATCGGTAAGGGTCAAAGAGGCCTTATCGTATCTCCTCCCAAAGCAGGCAAGACCACCATAATGAAGCAGTTGGCCCATGCGATAGAGGCTAATAATCCTGAGGTCCATCTCATGTTTTTGCTCGTAGATGAAAGACCCGAGGAAGTGACGGATATTCGGCGGTCAGTCCAAGGAGAGGTCGTGGCATCAACATTTGACAGACCGGCGGAAGAACATACCGTCGTTGCTGAATTGGCGATTGAGCGTGCCAAGCGGATGGTAGAAAAAGGCAGAGACGTTGTAATCATCTTAGATGGTATAACCCGTTTAGCGCGGGCTTACAACCTTGCACAACCCGCGACTGGAAGGATTATGTCTGGTGGTGTTGATTCTGGAGCCTTGTATCCACCTAAAAAGTTTTTTGGCGCAGCTCGCAACGTTGAAGAGGGTGGCTCGCTGACTATCTTGGCTACGGCTTTAGTTGAGACAGGTTCAAAAATGGACGAGGTCATCTTTGAGGAGTTCAAAGGTACCGGGAACATGGAGCTAAAACTTGACCGGAGACTAGCAGAACGTAGACTCTATCCGGCAATTGATGTAAATGCATCGTCTACTCGACGCGAGGAGCTACTATTTACTCGTGAGGAGCTGAACTTGGTGTGGAAGCTGAGAAGAGTGATGAACGCTCTTGCTGCTGAAGGATCGTCAGCACCTGCGTTGGAGTTGCTGATCGATAAGATTAGATCTACCCGTTCAAACGCTGAATTTTTAGCTGAAATCCAAAAGAGTCCGGCTGGTTAGAGACTATTGTTTGATGTTCTAGGAGGAACTTTATGAAAACTGACATTCATCCAAGCTACGTCACCTGTAACGTGTCATGTTCGTGCGGGAATGTATTTGTGACTCGTTCAACCAAGGCTGAGCTTCATGTTGAACTGTGCAATGAATGCCATCCCTACTACACGGGCAAGCAGAAGCTTGTCGATACCGGTGGCCGAGTCGAGAGATTCCAACGACGATATGGAGAAAGATCAAAAAAGGCTGCTCAAAAATAGTTTGGTTTGATCATTGTCGAACTGATAAGTTGCACCTTTAGCTGGAGAATCTCTTGGATCTGGTCTCGAGTCTCATAAGAAGCAAAGCACAAAGGAGATTTGGATCTGAACAACCCAATGCAGTCTTTGGCAGATATATAGAGATCTATGGCGACAACGCTTATATCGCGTATCGTTCGCCCAGGGATCTAATAGTCAATGTGTCTAGATTGCTGGCTAAAGAGGGTCGCCCTTTGAGAGTGGTTCTCTGCAAGCTTCCAGAGGGATATTACTCAGATGACTTAGTTGAAGCGAGTGGATCGGCGCCGATGCAGATGACTGATCTTCATGAGTTGTTGTCTGGGTTTGGACTGTCCTTTTTGGAACCAAACTCTATTAACTATGAAGACGATAGAAGCTATGAGTGGCTGACTTGGCCTTCTAGCGCTCTTTTTGATGAGCGTGTGGACGAAGTCCTGCGTACTCTGTCGGGCTGTTTTTCTCTTGAGACGGCTCTTTTTAGCGATGG
>JAJYFP010000080.1:3005-4554 GCA_021790855.1 Actinomycetes bacterium | reverse complement strand
TGAGTACAAAGCCGTGGTAAGGACGGGAGCGGGAACGCCCTCATCGATGGCAGCTATAGATGTCCATCTCCCTTCACCAGAGTCTGAGACTCGGCCCTGAAACTTATCTAAGGTCGGAGAGTCAAAAAGCGCCTCGGCAGTCAGATCAAGCAACCAGGACTGCACCACGCTACCTCGGCGCCACAGTTCAGCAACCTTTGCCGTATCGATGTCATACCGATAAAATTCCGGTTCCGCAAGCGGAGCGGTCTCGGCGTCGGCTACCAAGGTTTCGCTTCCAATGTTGGCCCGGTGCAAAATATTCAAGCCTTCTGCATAGGCAGCCATCATGCCATATTCGATTCCGTTGTGCACCATTTTGACAAAATGCCCCGCACCGCTCGGACCACAGTACAGATAACCTTTCTCTTCCGTGGTAACCTCATCGGACCTACCTGGCGTTCGCGGTGCCGCATCCGACCCAGGAGCTAAAGACTCAAAGATCGGATCAAGCCTTTCAACTACTTTTTGTTCTCCGCCAATCATGAGGCAGTAGCCTCGCTCGAGTCCCCATATGCCACCGCTAGTTCCACAGTCCACAAAGTGAATACCCTTGGATGCAAGTCTGACTGAGTGCTTAATATCATCTCGATAGTAAGAGTTGCCACCGTCTATCACAACATCATCTGCACTTAGCTGCTCAGATAGCTTGGAGATGGTTTCTTCTGTGACGGGACCCGCGGGAACCATTATCCAAACATTTCTGGGCACCTCCAACTTCTCTACAAACTCCCCATAGGAGTATGCCCCGATCGCTCCCTCTTTCACCAAGGCGTCGACGGCTTTTGGATTTACGTCATAGACCACACACCGATGTCCATCTCGCATAAGTCGGCGCACTATATTCGCACCCATTCGACCAAGACCCACCATGCCTAGCTGCATTGGAGCATATGACGTCATCTACTTACTTCCTTTCCAATTTTGGAGTTGATTGATCCTAAAACTTTGTCACCTAGAGCCAAGGGTTTTGCCAACCTAAATATCCCTTACACAGTGCATTAGCCTCCAGAGGGCCGAGGCTACCCTTTTTGTAGCTTATTAGACTCTTCTCTGGGTCCAGCAAAGGTTGTACAATACGCCAACTTTCTTCCACGGAGTCCTCTCTTGTGAACAAAGAGTACTCCCCGCTCAAAGCGTCGTGAATGAGGCGTTCATAAGGAAGCGGCAGCCTTCCCAACTCTTCAGCAAATGGTAGATCCAACGACACGACACGGCCACGACTTCCCACAGCATCTTTTGATGCCAATGTCAATCGAAGACTCGGGTTCGGATCTACACGTAGAATCATTTCATTGGGCGGAAGATGGCCCAGGTCGTTTACGTAAGACAGATGAGGTGCTTTCTTGAATATCACTCTCAGTTCTGTTGCCCTTACCGCTAGAGCCTTTCCAGCACGGATGAACACTGGAACTCCGTACCAGCGCCAGTTCTCAATGAAGACTTTGGTTGCAACATAGGTCTCGGTTTGAGACGAAGGAAAAACTCCTGGAACCTCTAGATACCCTTC
>JAJYFP010000080.1:0-2995 GCA_021790855.1 Actinomycetes bacterium | reverse complement strand
ATTGTCCAAAGACGGAAGTCTTTGGATCCATAGGTACCACAGCTCGTAATATATCGGCCTTTTTATCCCAGATGGCTCCATAGTTTTGTCCTGTAGGAATCTCCATCGTGATAAGCGATAACACCTGTAGCAGATGATTTTGAACTACATCCCTAACCGCTCCAACTCTATCATAAAATGAACCTCTATCTTCGACCCCGAAGTCTTCAGCCATCGTTATTTGAATGGAGTCCACATGCTCTCTTGACAACATAGGCTCAACGATCTCGTTAGCAAATCTCAGATATGAGATATCCAAAATGGGCTGCTTCCCCAAAAAATGATCGATCCTCAGGATCTGCTCTTCCTCTATCATCTCATGCAAAGTGTCGTTCAACATCTTCGCGGAAGCGAGATCCGTCCCAAATGGCTTTTCTATCAGAAACTTTCCTTTAGATGTCAAATCAACTGAAGAAAGCTCGTGAATAACCGAAGCAAACAGTGAAGGGGGGATCTCGAGGTAGTACAGCGGATTGTGGTAGACACCAATCACCTCTTTGAGTCGGCTATAGGTGTCGCGATCAGAGAAGTCTCCATGCACATAAGATAGCTTCGTCGCCAAAGATTCAAAGATACGGTCATTTACCTCTTCGCCAGCTTTGCCAAGTGCAGCTCTGAACTCCTCAATCAATCGGTCAAGAGTCCAAGGTTCAAGTGCAACTCCCACAACCGGACACTGAAGATACCCTGCCTGCTCTAATCTATAAAGCGCCGGAATGGTCATCTTATGAGCAAGATCGCCCGTTACTCCAAAGATGACAAGGACATCCACATTTGAGGTATTCATAAGAGCTTTACTCCCCAACTCATTGAGATCTGTTCAGACGGTGCGAGTTCCAAAAGGTTTGCACCTGAACGAAACGCTTGCGGACCGCACGTCATCGGTTCCACAGCGATCGCTTTACGTCTTCTCTCGCCCGGCAAAGTATCGCTGGTAAAGAGTTGGATATAGGAGAAGTACGCGTCAAACCACAGAGCGACAACTCGATCGTCTTTACCAGAGACATAGACCCAGCCAACGCCATCGGGATCTCTAGCCAAGTCCAAGAACGTTTGATCGAGTTCGACGCCTTTGAGATGTTTTCCTAGTGAAAAATCAAGATTCGCGTCGAGACAACTAACGGCTCCTTTTACTACTCCCGTCTTTGGATCCGAGCACAGGCACGACTTCGCCAACATCGACACCACAGCGTCGTCCACCATAGCGTTTGGGCCCAGCGATATGTAGGGATGGTAACCTATTCCCAACGGTGCAACATCGCCACCAGTATTAGTTACCTTTGAAAGAACTTCGAGACCTTCTGATCCCAGTTGGTACGTGATCTGCAAAGCGAGGCCAAATGGATAGCCAGGAGTTGGAGATAACTCCGCTTGCAGTGTCACGTAGTTATCTCCCTGGACAAGGAGGTCAAAGGGTCGCCATCGTATAAGGCCATGAATTGCGCTTGAGGTGGATGGTTCACTCAAGTCAAGCTGGAAGGCCTTTCCTTTGTAAGAATAAGTTCCATCTTTTATACGATTGGGCCAAGGAAATAAAACAGCGCCGTGTGCACTCGGGCAGATCTCACTCTCATCAAATCCGTCAATGACATCTCGATCTCCGCAACGATAGGTGCGTAACGTTCCCCCGACTTCGGTTATAGCGGCCACCTGGTCACCGAGACCAATCTCATACTGTTTTCCAGATGGGGAAAGAATAGCCCATTCACCTCCTGACTCGTAGACTACCATCAAGCACGTGAGCGAGGCGAATTAGCGTTCCGCCCTGACGCCGCCACTCAAATCACCTTACACTTAAGATTATTTGGATAAAGTAAGCCGACTTATACGTAACATCTCACTTATTAGACCACCTAACATACATGTGTGCCTGAATCATATCTAAACTCTGAAGATGCTAGCGGGGAAGTATTAACTGATCAAACTTCTCCATCTGTGATCCCAACGGAGTCAGAGGTGACGGTGGTTGGAGGTGGCCTCGCTGGGCTGTCATGCGCAGTGGTTCTAGGAAACAATGGGGTTGACTACCACCTGCTCGAAAAAAGTGAAGTCCCAGGAGGGAAGGTTACGACGGATCGAGTCGACGGCTTCGTTCTTGACAAAGGTTTTCAGGTGTTTCTCGAGGCATCTCCGATGGGGAAAAGGTTACTTGATTACACGAAGTTAGAACTCCGACCGTTTTATAGGGGTCTATACATTGACTCTCCCTCTGGGAGCCGCACATTAATATCTGATCCGCTCTCTACAAACTTAGGCGTAAGAGATCTTCGTAACATACTCAACGCCAGCGATCTCGTAGGCATGGTTCAAGCTTCAATTGCTTATTTGAGATATCCCAAGAGCACCACAGCTGAGATCTTCAGTCAACTTCCCACTCGTTCTGTTCTTAGGCGATCTATCGCTGAACCTTTCTTTAAAGGGGTGCTGTCGGATCCTGAACTGCAAAGTCCAATCTCTCTAACTAGATCCATCGCCACATTATTTCTTAAAGGTGCGGCCTCCCTTCCCGCTTTAGGCATGGATTCCATACCTAGGCATCTTGCATCACAACTAGGTGATAGGTTACACACAAAAAGTGAGGTAGTCAGAGTTAGCTCTAAAGGAGTTGAGTTAACTGAGGGCAGGAAAATCAGCTCAAGATGCATTGTCATCGCCACTGATGCACCTACTGCCCGTAGACTTGTTCCCGGATCTGTTACAGAGGTTCCTTACAGGTCCGTCGGTTATACATACTTTTCAGCTGATGAACGCCCACTTGGACACGCAGCCCTTTACGTTCCATCGCTTCATAAAGGACCCGTTCTAACCGTTTCAGTACCAAGTGACATCTCTGTCTACTATGCTCCGCAAGGCCGACATCTTATATCAGTTTCACATTCAAGGGGGGCTTCTATATCTGATATTCGTTCCCAGTTGAACAAGATATTTAGAGGGCAATCAAACAGCTGGGAAGAGA
>JAJYFP010000079.1 GCA_021790855.1 Actinomycetes bacterium | reverse complement strand
CAAAGAGAGAGTGGTCAACTGCGTCACTGACTGTAGAGATCCTTTGAGCAACCCGTTGGAAGCAAGAACTGAGCCGAAGTAACGATCGTTCGCAGACTCCTGGCAGTATGTGGCCCATGTGCCACTTGAGCTTACATTAAAATGCCCCAGGTGAGCCGAAATAGTAGCGTCTGTAGAGACCTCATATACCTCTACCAATGTACGAGCACAGATCTCTCTTACAAGATGGGTCGTTGCTAGTTTGGTAAATAACGTCTTGGCATCATTTCGCAAAAGAGCTGCTCGTTCGAATTGCTGCCGTTTGGCGTAGATGTGCATCTGAGACGTAAGGTTTTGACTCAGCTCTTGGTGTGGGAAGGGTTGTCGAAGCAGTTTGTCCCCTCCGGATTCCATGTCGCTGAGTTGCAAGGCGCGTAAAGCGCTGCGCGCAGCATGTTTAGAGAGGAAAGGCCCAAACAGAGTGGTATCTTCACTCACGAACCAGTCGGGATCAAGAGTTGAACTCTCCATCAGTCGTTGTTCATCGAGAGAGATCCACCAAAGATCTTGGTGTTTTTGTTGAAAATTGAATCGTGGTTGATAGGTTCGAATCAGTCGCCTCTCCAGGATCTCTGCTTCAAAGATTGATGGGGTTATCGCGTATTCGATTTTTGCGAGACGATGAAGTAGTGCAGGGATTTTTCTGCGCTGTTCAGTACCGAAGTAGCTGCGGACTCGGTTTTGGATATCGTTAGCTTTTCCTACGTAGATTGGAGTTGAAGCTGCGTCTAAAAAAAGATATGTACCGCATCGATGAGGTAGTTTGTTCACTAACGACTGTTTGTTATTTGAACTCCTCTTGTTCAGAGACGGCATAGTCATAAGATCTTCAAGGTGATGAACTCCAAGTTGTCCGGCTCTTTCGATGAGAAGGTGCAAAAGATCTACTGTGGCTAAAACGTCGCTCATGGCTCTGTGGGTGGGTCGATGGTAGGTCTTGAGATATTGAGACAAGGTTCCGAGGCGAAAGTTTTCCACCTCTCCTACAAGAAGTTTGCGACTGAGAGACAACGTGTCTAGGCATTTGATGGACACCGGCATAAGTCCCGAGCGGTTACAGGCAGCATTGATAACTCTCATATCAAAGTTGACGTTGTGTCCAACTGGTATTGAGTTGTCTAGAAACTCCAAGAAACTTGGTAAAACTTCTTTTTCTGAAGGTGCATTACGGACTATTGCGTCACTTATCCCAGTTAATGCCACTATCTGTTGAGGGATACTGTGTCTAGGTTTTATTAAGCTCTCGTACTGATCTGTGATGACTCCGCCCAAGACTCTAACCGCCGCTACCTCTGTTAGAGATGCCAAGGAAGGGTCGTTTCCCGTTGTCTCTACGTCAAGTACGCAGAAGCTAACTTTGGATAGCTCGGTTAGCTCGTGAGCTAAGGTCAGTTGCATGAGGTTATTCTACTTCATTCTCGTGGGAGTGTACATATGTTCGATAAAATGACTACTCCTGACGCTAATCAGTTCAGATCAACGCGGACCCTCAGAGATACCAACGTACATAAGCTCACTGATAAATTAGGCACATGTGGGTCAATTGGAGTATCGGTGGTTCCGATGCCAAGAGAGAGAAGTCGATAGTGCTGAAGGATCTCTCAAGGACGACCAATGGTCGAGTTTTGAAACCGTTGGCCCAGGGTCGGAGATGGTCACGAAGTCTTGTAAGAACAAAGTCAGCCTCGTTATTTGTCTTCGACAGTGGATTGTCCTCAATGACAGTTTTCGTCAGTTGTTCGAGACGGTAATGACTGTAAGTCCTTTTGGAGATGGAATTTTGCAGATGTTCCTACCGCTCGATCGATTACTTAAGATCAAACCTTGAGATCGCTAGGATTTGCTTCAAAGTTGTAGCTAATACGTCCGCAGTCTCGATGATGTTAGGAACACTGAGATCTTCTGGATCGGCGACTGAGCTGATCGTATGTGGCGAAGGCTACGGTACTCAAGGAGCAAGACCTGTCTGAAGATGTTTGAATGAGATCTCTCCAACTAGCTCACTGCTGGGAGATCCTGGGCTTGAACCTTCCCCAAAATAGATGAAACGAAATCTCTGCAATGGTCATGATTGGGTCACATTGTGCACACGTGAGCGAGGACCCTGTGGAAGTTTCAACTATGAACTGATGCACATCGGATAGCCGAAGAGACTCACCTTTAAAGGTAACGTGCTTAGCGTGGAAACTCTTCGATATCGATGTACAAACTGTGGCAATGTAACCAGATTTGATGTTACGACAGACGTCGTCTCCAAGTCGTTCTATCACTTTAGTGTGGGTGGCGATCTGGGGATTGAGGGTGAGGAGATAATAAAGCGAGAGATCTTGGAGGTTTCGTGCCGATGGTGTGAGTCTCCTAAGTGGGTGACAGAGATTTAACACCAACTGGTGTTCGTGACTAATGTCGAAGACTATATCTGCTGCGCTGCCTTCGCCATTATGCTTATTATGTGGCAAATGAACAAAAAAGTGGCGACGTAGAACTTCAAGTTCCTCCTCCCTCTCGTAGGCTTCGACAAGGCGAGGTAAGACCTAAGCCTCCGACCTGGAAACTTGGCAAGGTGGTTGGAATCATAGTGGAAACAGAAGAAACGAACACGTTGCAGATAGAGATACCGGATCCGACCCCATTCCTTCCAGGCCAATATTACAATATAAGAATTCCAGTTGACGGAAGACCGAGACCTATTCAGCGCGCCTATTCTGTAGGGTCATCTCCATACCCGGATTACTCAGTGGTAGATGTAGGTATCCGCGAGACCCCTGGTGGTCTTGTTTCTCCAAGGTTAGTTCGCGATAGCTACATTGGCCAGGAGTTGGAGATTAGAGGTCCTTATGGAGCGTTTACCTGGACGGAAGAGAACGGTGGACCGGTCCTTTTGATCGGCGCAGGCTCTGGCGTGGTTCCGTTGATGGCCATGATTCGTTATGGGGTTAACAAGGGGTTGGATGTTCCAATGCATCTTCTATTTTCTTCAAAATCCTATGACTATGTCATCTATAGGGACGATCTTGAGAGGCTTGAAACGGAGAACTCATGGCTCCGCGTTTCTCATACCTTTACTAGAGCTAATGGCGACGGTAGGTCCCGTTATCATCGTCGCATAGACAAAGAGATGATCTCAGAAGTATTTCATGAAGTGAACCCGAAAGTTGCCTACATCTGTGGACCGCCAGAGATGGTGGAAGAGAGCGAAAAAATCTTGGTGGGCTTAGGCATGTCCAATGGGTCCGTCAAGACAGAGAAGTATGACTAAGGTATTGGATTGGTATTGATCGACAGGCCGCTTTGGCACAAAGATGGAAAGCGTTGGTCTCACCTAATAAGCAACGAGTCTTTGGATGAATTGCATTGTTTCGCCCACACCTTAGGAGTTCCGAGGAGGGCTTTTCAGGGAGATCACTATGATATTCCCGAGAGTCTCATTTCTCAAGCGTTAGCAGAAGGAGCTACTCTTGTTGATCCTCGAGAACTACTTCGTCAACTAAAAGCAGCTGGTCTGAGGAGATCACCAACGCGGGAGTGAGTTGAAAATTTAACTTGAGAGCTGATGCCTAAGACACAAAGCCTTGACGTACGTTCGGAGCCTTCGGACGCTCTGGCGACAGAGATCTCGGAGATGATATTACGCGCAGGAGCCGTAGCCGTAGGTGTTACTTCGTCGTCCGGTTTTGAATTTGAGATGAACTTTATTACGCGACAGAAATTTGCCGGGCTAAACGACTCGATGCAGTTTACCTATCGTAACCCGTACCGCTCAACGCACATTAAGACGAGTTACCCATACGCAGAGTCAATCGTGGTAGCGGCTTTGGCCTACCCTCATCCTGCAAAAGGTGAGTCGAACCACGTCGCCGGTTATGCTCGATGGGACTTTTATGGAGAACTACGGTCCATACTTGAAGTAGCTTCAGAGCGTTTGCATGAATTGGGCTATAGATCTCACGTAGTCCTAGATGACAATGCTTTAGTCGATAAAGCCGCAGCACGGCGTGCTGGATTGGGTTGGATAGGCAAGAACTCACTTCTGCTTGTTCCGAAAGTCGGTGGCAACGTTGTTTTGGGGTCAATTGTTACGAATGCAGCGCTTAAACCTACTAACAGGCCAGTTGCATCTAGATGCGGAGGTTGTCAAAGGTGCCAAGTTGCTTGTCCTACCGGAGCGCTTGACAAGCCAGGAGTGGTAGATGTCTCCAAATGCATCTCATGGCTTCTTCAACGAGAGGGTCCATTTCCTTTAGAACTTAGAGAGCTTGTGGGTATCAGGATCTATGGTTGTGATGAGTGCCAAGTTGCATGCCCAATCGGATCCAACTTTAAGTTTGGCTCAAGCATGAAGAGCGAGTCCTCGGATCAAGGATTCGGGTTCTCGTTGCATGATTTACTATCTTTTAGTGATGAGAAACTGCTGCAACTCTGTGGAAAGTTCTATATTCCACGACGCTCTGCAAATCATATGAGGAGAAATATTTTGTTGGCGCTTGGCAACAAGGAGAAACTGAGTTCATCAGAGCTTGATGCTCTTTCCAGATACAAGATGAG
>JAJYFP010000078.1 GCA_021790855.1 Actinomycetes bacterium | reverse complement strand
GTAGGAGGCTCCATTAAATCCCACTCTGGAACCGCCTACTGCGCGCACTGTCTTTATGGACTGCCGCGTCTGTGTCCGGCCAGTGTTGAAGGGCGGATCTATGTAGATAAGTTGGAAGATATCGCTAGGTAACTTACCCAAGATCTCCAAGTTATCCCCCAAAACTACAGTGTTCGGACCATCGATTCGAAAGAACTCGTCGCTCATAGTCAAAGTACGCTACTACGCCTCTCTAGTGTGCACAGACACATCTACGATCGTATAAGCCACAGCGCGAATCACACACTAGATAGCTAGATAGACAGCCACCACTCCTACAAAAGTATCAACGAAGCTAGGTGCAGTTACCCACTCTAAGCGGAGCGTTCTGCCATCTCGAGATACGTCGCACCCATCGCTATCGAGATCTCCTTTGCATAGCTAGAGCTTCCTTTCCCAAGGTCAAAGTCACATAGAACAGCTGCAATACCCGCTTTATCGATCTTTCTCGCTTCTCTAATCGCACCCTCGAATGGAGATTCCTTTGAGGATGTATAGTTAGCACGGCCATCGGTAACGAATACTAAGAGTGGTTCAACGCCTTTACTCTTCTCCTGCATCGCTAGCTGTCTCGCTACTTCGATAGCTGAGTCAAGCGGCGTTCGCCCCAGGTACGTCAACGACTCTAGACGCGCTCGAACTACCTCTAGACTTCTGGTTGGTCTCAACGCCAAGGTAGCCTCTCGCCCACCAAAGATGACCAGAGCAACCTTTAGACGTTTGACGTAAGCAGAGGTCAACAACGACGAAGCTACCTCTTTTACAAGGTTTACCCGAGACTCAACCCCCATCGACTTCGAGATGTCAACGACAAAGACTACTGTAGACTCTGCGATCTTTTGTCGCGAACGAAAGAGTAAGGTTTCCTCTTGAACAACAACTCCAGAAGAGGTCGTCTCTTCTCCCTCCAACGCTCGAAGAATGGAGGCTGCGAGATCTATCGATAGACCCGGAGAAAACGATGACACAGTCCGTTCTTCACGCCCTAGTCGTCTCCAAGACTCCGTGTGAGTTGAACCGGGTCGGCTAAGTATCGAGGCGAGTTCACTTAACCTCCCTTCAGCGCCAGAGACAGTGCGACTACTTGACCCCTCCATCTCTTTATCTCCATCCCTATCAGAGCCAGAGCCTTCATCGACACCAGTCGTATCCTTAGTTACATCTCCAACGCTGTCTGAGGTAGAAGCAGGAGATCCATCGCTCTTAGCGCTGGTGCCTTGTTCTTGAAGCTTCGAACTCCTTTCGTTGTTTTTCCCACGGTCGCCTTCGGCTTTTGGATCAGTCGAGCTACTGTTCTCCGATGCCTGTCTAGGGGTCGTTTTGGCTCGATGTGCGAACACCAAGGGAGCCACCTTCTCTAAGTCGTCAACTACTATGCGTTCCCTTCCCTCCAACGCACACATAGCTAAAGAAGCCTTTAGCAACGTCAAGTCTCCTCGTAAACCCTCAGATCCCATGCTAAGGGCGAGATCTACTGCAAAGGAGATAGCCTCCTCTGATACCATCGAACTCGGTTCATGCTCCGTCAAAAAAGTGCGTGCATTACCGATCTGGATCTTTACGGCTTCGTCTTGGGTGTAGTAATTTTCAAGCATCTCGTAGCGGCCATAGTCAAAGGCCAACCGACGCCTTAGGGCCTCAATTCGATCATCTTTTGAGAGTGCGTCACTTACTACTACAGAGAGGCCAAAGCGGTCAAGTAGTTGGGGTCTCAACTCCCCTTCCTCTGGATTCATCGTACCAATGAGAACGAATCTTGCATCTTGAACAACGGACACGCCGTCTCGTTCCACTAGATTTACCCCAGTCGCCGCCGCATCTAAGATAAGATCTACGATATGGTCGGGCAAGAGATTGATCTCGTCCACATACAGAACCCCACGGTCTGCCTTCGCGAGTAGCCCATCTTGAACGTGAACAGACTTTTGGGAGAGCGTCTTGCCTATATCGATCGATCCCTTTACGCGATCTTCGGTAACACCAAGAGGCATCTCAACAAACTTACTTGAATCCCCCAAGAGTTGCTTTACAGATCTGACTAGGGTCGTCTTGGCTGAGCCTTTTGTACCAGATATCAACAACCCCGATATCTCCGGAGCAACAAGAGCAAGTAAAAGGGAAAGCTTTAACTCCTCTAGCCCAACAACCGCTGAGAACGGAAAATATCTTTGATTCACTTATCCTCCTCCCATCCCTCTGCCTCGAACAACGCGTCCCTTACCACCTTTAACGTCTCGCCCATTGCAGACCACAGCCCACGATCGTTTGCCTCGAGCAGTCTTTCACAGATAGAGGTCAGAGCATGCGGGTTGGAGGTTTTGAAAAACTCCACCACTTGCTCGTCTTGCACGTAAGAAGTGGCTATGGCTTCATACATCCAGTCCTTTACAATATGTGAAGTGGCGTCATAGCCAAATACGTAGTCAACGGTCGCCGCCATCTCAAAGGCTCCTTTATAACCGTGGCTCATCATGGCCGAGATCCACTTTGGATTTACGACCCGAGAACGTATGACCTTTGAGGCCTCTTCCTCTAACGACTTCACTTTTGGGCGACTAGGAACGGAGGAGTCTCCAAAGTACGCTTTAGGAGCGACGCCTGCTATGTGCCGTACGGCAGCAATCATTCCTCCATGGTCTTGGAGATAGTCGTCTGAGTCAAAGATATCGTGTTCTCTGTTGTCCTGGTTCTTCGAAGCAACCTCCAGTCCAGAGAGCCGATCTCGAAAGGCTTCTCTGTTCGGCATCCCGAAACCCTCTCTTCCATATGAGTAACCGCCCCAGGTAAGGTAGACTTCAGCTAAGTCTTCATCGGAACGCCAGTGTTGAGACTCAAGTAGGGGAAGGATGCCCGATCCGTATGCCTTAGGTTTTGGTCCAAAGATCCTAGGAACTCCACGATCTTTTACAAGCGGGTTCATCTCAACTGGCTCATCTAGGTTCTCAACGGCTAAAAACGCTTGGTCAAGAAGTTTTATACTCTGTGGAAACGCATCTCGAAAGAACCCCGAGATGCGACACGTTACGTCTACTCGAGGTCTATTGAGTTCCGAAAGCGGAATAGTCTCAATACCGGTTACCCGTTGGGAAGAGTCATGCCATATGGGCCGAACACCTAGCAACGCTAGGACTTGAGCAACGTCGTCTCCCCCCGTCCGAATAGCCGCCGTACCCCATATAACTACCCCAACAGATCTGAGACTACTTCCTGTCTCGTCATAGTAGCGCTTGATGAGACCATCCGCCAAAGAGCAACCCACCTCATATGCAAGCTTTGAAGGCACAGACCTAGGGTCAATAGAGTAGAAGTTTCGACCTGTAGGAAGTGCATTAGACATTCCTCTGGTTGGAGACCCAGACGGCCCTGGTGGAATAAACCTCCCATCCAATCCTTTCACGAGATTGGTGAGTTCCTCACTGGTACGTTCGATTGCAGGTAGTAACGTTCGACCAATCCATCTCAAGGTAGCTTGAAAGACAGACGGTGCCTTTGAGATAGCACTGTCTGTAAATCCAGATCGCATAAGCCTCTCTATCTCGCCTTTGACAAGAGACTCGACCTCTTCTACCTTCGAAAGCTGAGACACATAGGTGGAGTCAAAACCCAACACTAAAGCGGCCTTATCCCGAAGAGAGGCAGCGCCTGGTTGATCCTCACGAGTGATTGCGACAAGGAGGTCGATCAGATGTTCACCTACTGGAGCTTCACCAAATATGTGGAGTCCACCTCTAATTAGAGCGTCTTTTATCTCACAGAGATAACCGTCCACGTGAACCAAGAAGTCATCAAAGCCTACGTCTTCAAAGTCAGGAGTATCTTTGAGTCCCAACTCTTTATCTATCTCAGATTGAACCAAAACCTCGTATATCTGTTCTCTAACACGCACCAACTTAGAGGGATCTAAAGACGTCAGTCGTTGGTGTTCATCTAGAAGCGCTTCAAGTTTTGAGAGATTGCCGTACGTCTCCGCTCTAGTCATAGGAGGAATCATGTGCCCGATCAGTGTTGCATGAACGCGTCTCTTAGCTTGGGTACCTTCTCCTGGATCGTTTATAACAAAGGGATAAAATACTGGCACTGAGCCTAGGGCGAGATCTGGATAACAACCCTTTGACAAGCCAACACTCTTACCAGGAAGCCACTCTAGGGTTCCGTGTTTTCCAACATGGACAATCGCGTCCACCTGTTCGACCTCGTCCAAATACCGATAGAACGACAGATAGTGGTGAGTTGGAGCTAGCTCAGGAGAGTGGTAGATCGCGATCGGGTTATCACCGAAGCCGCGAGGAGGCTGAATACAGATCAAAATATTGCCGAAACGCAAAGCCTGTAGGTGCAGTTTCCCCTCTTTTACATAGGCTTCACCCGGTGCAAGTCCATGATCTCGCTGCAGCTGTTCTTTCACCTCTGCGGGAAAGTTTTCAAAGCTAGAGAGATAGCTCTGAGTCGGAAACGTAAGTGCTACATCGTTGCGAGATCCAAACCCCAACGGACTGTGGTAGTCCAAGGTCTCTCCCAACATCTCCATAAGTAGATCTCCATCTTTCGGGAAGTCTCCGACCGTATAGCCGGCATCTTTCAACGTCTCCAGTATGTTGATCGTCGAAACCG
>JAJYFP010000003.1 GCA_021790855.1 Actinomycetes bacterium | reverse complement strand
TTGAAGCACGGCGAGATTCCTTTTCTCCACTCATTAGAGAGGACTTTGCACTCCTTTTGCAAAATTAGGACGTTGCGGACAGCTTGGTTAACACCTAAGAGGCAGGTGGAACGAGCTGCTCGCCGTTTTCTAACGCCGTTATCTGATCAATTCTTCGTTGATGCCTGCCACCTTCATAGGTCGCATCCAAAAAGCTATCTACAATTGAAAGAGCAAGTTCCACGCCAAGCAAGCGAGCTCCAAGAGACAGGACATTTGCGTTGTTGTGTTGGCGTGCCAGACGAGCACTCAACTCATTAAAACAAAGGGCCGCCCTTATACCAGGAACCTTGTTAGCGACGATCTGTTCCCCCTGCCCAGAACCTCCAAAGACAATGCCCAGATCAGCCGCTCCTGTCGACACTGCTTCCGCTGCAGGTGCGCAGTAAAGGGGATAGTCGGTTGACTCAGTAGAAAACGTACCAAAGTCTAAGACTTTATAGCCTTTGCTCTCCAAATGTTCCTTTACGACTATTTTCAAAGGATAACCAGCATGGTCGCTACCCAATGAGATTGTTGCAACCTTTGTAGATACCTCACCACTCAAAGGTAGTTGCCTCCCCCTACGCTTCCTTCAATTCGACTTTGGGGAAGTCCTCGTCCCCTCATATCTTCAAGCTGACCTCTCGCAGCCATCTGTTGTGCAAACAAAGTAGCTTGAATGCCATGAAACAAACCTTCTAGCCATCCCACCAACTGGGCTTGAGCTACCCTAAGTTCAGCTTCAGAAGGAACATCATCAGGCCCAAATGGCAACGAAAAAGTCTTAAGTTCTTCAACCAAGTCATCAGACATCACTTCAGATAGTTGAGCAATTGAGGTATCGTAGATCTCTTTAAGTCTCACCCTCGAGGCTTCATCCAAGTTAGAAGCCTTCACCTCGTCAAGAAGCGTCTTGATCATTGAACCAATTCGCAAGACCTTCGAAGGAGAGGTTACGGTATCGCGGTCACTCTCTTCAGACTCCTCCGCCGCCTCAGGTACGACCACCTCTGGCTCGTTACTTTCCTGCTCGGTCATACGGATCCTCTCTCCATCCCAAATCGCAACTTCTGCGTCACTATCCTACCGGCAGACAGCAATCAATGACACGTGATTGGCACATTGTGTCACTACTCCCTTGCATCCCCAAACGATGACGGGTCTAAAGTAGTGACGGACTCATACGCGTCAAATGTTGTTCTCGCAAAGATAGCTCGATCAATTAAACTATAGTCGAGACCTAGCAGATCCGGGGAAGAGGGTCTCCCGTAAGCATATCAAGTGTGCGATGTGCACCAAATTGTGTTCTACAGACGACCACAGGAAGATCAGTCTCTCTAATCTCACCAATCAGGGCTGCCTCTTTCCCAAGGTGATGTTCACGCAAAAGATCCAATGCAGCATCGGCAATCCGCGGGTCAACGACTACCACGACCTTGCCTTCGTTAGCGATATGGAAAGGATCCAGACCCAAAATCTCGCACGCACCCCTGACTGGATCCGACAGCGGAACCCGAGCTTCATCAATCACTATCTCGGTTCGAGTATCTAATGCCAGCTCGTTTAGGGTACTTGCCAGCCCTCCTCTAGTAGGATCCCGCATCCATCTCACTTTGTCACCAAACTCGGTCAAAAGGGCTTCGACAAGCGGCCAAAGATTTGCAGTGTCAGAGGACAACCAATCAGAGGAAAACTCAAGATCTCCCCTGGCCATTAATATGGTAACTCCGTGGTCCCCCAGAGACCCTGACAACAATACACTATCGCCGGGTCTGACACGCCCGCTGGAAAGAGCAGCTCTTGGATGTCTGACACCCAGACCAGTTGTCGTTACGTAGATTCCATCTCCTGCACCGTGCTCTACCACCTTGGTGTCACCTGCAACGACCTTCGCTCCAGCCGCCTCAGCAGTTGAGGCAATCTTTTCCAGTTGAAGCTGCAGTTCATCTACAGATGTTCCAGCCTCGATGATCATTGCTAACGTTAGCAGCAAAGGACGTGCGCCCGCAACCGAGAGATCGTTCAGGGTTCCGTTCACTGCCAACTCACCTAACGTCCCTCCAGGAAAAACGCTTGGACTGACTACAAAAGAATCAGTAGTTATGTACATCTGCGAGTCGGGAATAGCAAAAGAATCCTCTAGCGTGGGTGCACTTCCGTAGTTAGAAAGAATAGGAGCAATAAGCCCGTCCATTAACTTTCTAGACGCTTTTCCCCCAGCTCCATGGGCCATTAAAATCTCTTTGTCAGAGAACCAAACGTCCACCTAACTGACTCCACTTCCTGATCGTGTAGAACGTCTGTGAACATAGGTATAGTAGGCGCTGCAGGCTCCTTCTGAAGACACCATCAAGGCCCCTACTGGGTACTCTGGAGAACAGGTAACTCCCAACAACGGGCAGTCTTCCGGTTTCTTTTTCCCTACAAGAACCTCCCCACAGATAGCTCCTTCAGGGTCAGGAGAACATATCTGCTTCACTTTATAGCGCACTTCAGCGTCGTATCGGATGTAGGTATCTTTAATGCGAAGTGCTGAGGAATCGATGTAACCAAGTCCTCTCCATTCGAAGCTGGGACGTTCTTCAAACACCTCGTCCATGGCTGCCAAAGCCGCTAGGTTACCTTCGCTCTTTACTGCCCTAACGTATTGGTTCTCAACAGAAGCGGCGCCAGCATTAATTAGGCGTACTAACCACAAGATAGACTCCAAAATATCCGTGGGTTCAAAACCAGAGACTACGATGGGACGAGAAAACTCCTCCGCTACAAAGCGATATGGGTCAAGGCCTATAACGGTAGATACGTGTCCGGGGCCGACAAATCCGTCAAGATCAAAAAATTCGCTCTCTAAGATGGAACGAAGGGGTGGACCCACGGTCACGTGGTTGCAAAACACCGAAAAGTTTGAGACTCCCAGGTCGTGAGCTTGTTTTATAGTAAGCGCTGTAGATGGCGCAGTAGTTTCAAATCCGATCGCGAAGAATACAACGTCCTTGTCTGGGTGCTCAAGAGCAATCTTGAGAGCATCTGTCGGAGAATAGACCATTCGGATATCGGCACCTTTGGCTTTCACTTCAAATGGACTCTGCTTGGATCCGGGAACCCGCATCACGTCTCCAAAGGCAGTAAATATCACGTCGTTAGACTGCACAAGCTCCAACGCTTCGTCCACCTTGCCTAAAGGAAGAACACATACCGGACATCCAGGACCATGAATAAGCTCTATGTTCTGGGGTAGGAGTTCATGGATTCCAAATCTGTAGATACTGTGGGTATGACCGCCACAGATCTCCATAAGACGGTAACTTCGATCGGCAACCTCTTGTTTTATTTGACGGCTCAGCTTCAGAATCAACTCCGGATTGCGGTACTCGTCGATAAAGCGCATCTGGACCCCTCCTCGAACTCCAAGCAAACTCAATAAGTCCAACGTCACACTATCAAAGTGCAGGAATATCGCAAGAGATGCCATAGCCCCAATACGCAAGCTACATCCGATTTCCGAAGTATATCCAAAGTATCTAGTCCGACATGCGAAATATTGATACTATTGCGAACATGGCGATTACACGCGTCCGAATGATAGATACAACCCGGACCGAAAACCCGGTCCCAGCTCGAGGACGCAGCCGGGGCATTCCCCCAGCTCTGGAACGCTATGAGGTTAAAAAGACCCGAATAATTCACGAAGCTGTACAGGTGATTAGCCAGCTCTTCGGAGAACACTCTATTTTAGTCGGCGGGCAAGACGCGGCCAACTTCGGCCTCACCTATCATGCCGCCACGCTCAAAGAGATAAGTTTTGGCTACTTCGACTATCGAGTTCGGGTCGAGTTGCGAAACTTGAAGGTAGATAGCTACTACCTTTTCATGCCAACTAGCGGCTCAGGTACCTTCCAACTAAAAAACTGTGAACTTAGGACCTCAACCATAGGTGCATTCATCGCCAACCCAGGGACTCACTTCGACCTGAAACTTGAACCTGACTCACCTCATCTTTTTCTAAGAATCTCGCCAAAACTAGTTGAACATCAAATATCAAGAGCACTAGCACGCACGCCTACCGACCCGGTGCAGTTTGATTGTTCCTTCGACCTCTCCAACGCCTACTCTTGGAGATGGCATACAGCGGTTCAGCTACTTCATGAAGAGCTATATGCCCAAGATAGCCTGAGCCACAATCCGCTGCGCATAAGTGCATTGGAGGAGTATTTAGTTGCCACCTTGCTTCTGCTTCAAAGTTCAAACTACTCCACTTGTCTTCAACCAGTTGGAATTGAACGAAGCAGTCGCACTTTACGCTTGGCAATAAAGTACATGCAAGAAAACCTGGACCAGGACATAACACTCGAAGAGATCGCCAGCAACATTGGAATCAGTCCACGAAGTATTCAAAAGGCATTCAGAGAGGAACTGCACTCCTCTCCTATGACCTATCTACGTGACCTGAGACTCGATCGAATACAACTTGAGATTCTCTCAAGTCCAGACAAAATGATAAAGATCGGAACCGTGGCTCGCAAGTGGGGCATGAACCATTACGGGAGATTTGCCAAAGCATATAAGGATCGCTACGGCGAATCACCTTCTGAAACTCTGGACGGACTCGGATAGAACTCTGAAAACTTAAGATAACCTTTTTAGGTTTTCAGGAACCGTATCCATCATACGCATTTCGGATTAAGTCTCTTTATCGTAATTCGTAGATCGACTTAATATTACGTAATACGGATATCAAAACCTGGCTGGCTTTCATATGGGTCGATAATGTTGTCTATAGTCAAACCACCAACTTCAAGGTCGGAGACAATAAAGCCAACACATAAGGGGGGAAGATGGCGACATACGCTGATGCGAACGTAAAACATGATGATGTCGAACGTCTAATAGAAAAGCTTACCGACTCCACTACAGCTGAATATGCCCTTGGAATAGTCGAAAACCTCGAAGCTCTCTATATCCTGACCGTCTCCTTGAACGAGTTCTTGAAGCGAGGAGACGAGATTGTGTCATCTCTCTCCGAAGGAGTCGGCGAGTTACGTGGCGTCACCTCAGACACAATGAGTAGCTACATGGATACATTAAAGGAACTCTTCCAGCTCTATCGGAGCTTAGGCGACAAGAGTGCGGCGTTAGGTTCACTACTTCGCAATCAACTACTAGAGGAAAACTTTATATCGGGCGTAACTGTGATTACTAAGTCTTTAGCACAGGCACATCAAAATACGAAAGCGTTAAATACACAGACAAAAGGTATCGGATCGCTCCTTAGGAGCATCAAGGATCCCGAAGTACAGCGTGGACTAGACTTTGCCATCGAACTCCTACGGTCAATCGGGCGCAACAACGTTAGGCCATAGATGCATGCATGAAGCCTCTCTAGCACGAGCCATGTTGAGCACCGTAATGGACTCTTTGGATGAAAGATCTCTGCGGGGACAAGATGTCGTCTCCATAACCGTCCGCATCGGAGAGTTGGCACAGATAGATCCCGAGTCTTTGGAGTTTGCTTTTTCATTCGCAGCCGCTGAGACGGAGTTAGAGGGGTGCAAACTCATCTTCACTACAGCTGTAGCTGAGCTGCTGTGCGTATCTTGTCAGCGACTCAATACATATGACATTGAACATCTCTACCGATGTGTCTATTGCGGTGGTCCCTGTGACCTGATAAGCGGCAAGGAGTTTGACGTTATCTCTCTTGAACTGGCAGGTAGCACAGTAACATGAGTATTTCAGTCAATCTTGAGGCTCAGATTCTAGATAAGGCAAACTCCGAGGCCCAGATACTCAAAAACGCCTTTGCGAGCGTAGGCACGCTGGTTATAAACGTCATGTCTTCTCCTGGAAGCGGCAAAACAGAGTTGATCTCAGTCTTGTCAGACGAACTTCGCGCCCAAGGCAGCAAAGTAGCGGTGCTCGTGGGGGACTGCGCGACCGATCATGACGCGAAACGTCTTTCACCACATGTCGACTGGGTCGAACAGATACAAACCAAAGGAGTATGTCACCTAGAAGCTCGCATGTTCACGCCTTATCTGGACGACCTCTTGCAACTAGCACCACAGTTTCTATTCATTGAAAACGTCGGGAATCTCGTATGCCCAGTCGACTTCGACCTTGGAGAGTCGATCAGAGTCTCACTTTTGTCAACGACAGAGGGAGAGGACAAGCCAGCTAAATATCCCGATCTGTTTCGGACATGCCACATAACCGTCATCTCCAAGGCAGACCTCATTGAAGCGGTCGAATTCTCAGAACACGAGGCAAGACACTACATAGAGTTAGTGTCACCAAAGACTAACACGATAAAGGTCTCTGCCCGCACGAAAGAAGGCATAGAAGAGCTGGCTCAGGCAATCAGAGCCATTACTGCACAGACCAAGGAGGGATCGTAAGAGGTCACATAGTCGCGAAGAACAGATGAAAACAAGCACGCTACTGCATAGGCCTTCAACTGTGTCGTTGATCGTTATATCGAAAACGACACAGTACGGCCAAGCTACATAAGAGAAAAAGTAATAGAAGTAGTAACTAACAGTTGAAAGGAGTAAACAAGTGGCATCAGTTCTATGGCTTCAAGGGGGAGCCTGCTCTGGCAACACAATGTCGTTCTTGAACGCCGAAGAGCCAAGTGTGGTGGATCTAATAGTCGACTTCGGTTTGGATCTTCTTTGGCACCCATCACTTGGTGTTGAACTTGGCGCCAATGCCCAGAAGATCTTCTGGGATTGCGCAAAAGGAGATATGCCTCTTGACATCTTTGTGTTTGAAGGAACGGTCATGGAGGGTCCAGAGGGCTCTGGTCGCTTTGACGTGTTTGCGGATCGACCGATGAAAGATTGGGTCAACGATCTAGCCGCGCAAGCTGGCGTCGTCGTGGCCATTGGAGACTGTGCCTGTTGGGGTGGTATACCTGCTACCGAGCCCAACCCCACCGCGTCGACAGGCCTGCAGTTCCACAAACGATCCAAAGGCGGCTTCTTGGGGGTTAATTTCAGATCAAAGATGGGACTCCCCGTGATAAACATTCCCGGATGTCCTGCACATCCCGACTGGATTACCCAGATCATCGTCGCTTTAGCCTCTGGTCGAGCCGGAGACATTACTTTAGACGAGCTTCATCGGCCGCAAACCTTTTTCAAGAGTTTTACGCAGACGGGCTGTACCAGAGTACAGTTCTTCGAGTACAAGCAGTCAACTACCAACTTTGGCGAGGGTACGCGAACGGGTTGTCTCTTTTACGAATTCGGTTGCAGGGGTCCGATGACCCACTCACCTTGTAACCGAATCCTGTGGAACCGTCAATCATCCAAGACGCGCGCGGGAATGCCGTGCACAGGGTGCACCGAGCCCGAGTTTCCTTTCTTTGACCTGGCACCTGGAACGGTGTTTAAGACTCAAAAAGTCTCAGGAGTGGTTCCTAAAGAGGTCCCCGAAGGAAGCGACCACCTTACATACATGGCTCATGCTTTAGCGGCACGAGTTGCATCACCACAATGGTCCAAAGAAGATATGTTCGTCGTTTAGAAGTTGCAAGGAGAAAACACTAATGAGTACAGTTGACTTACGTGTGAGTCCACTTGGTAGAGTCGAAGGAGATCTCGACGTCAGAGTAACGATCAAAGACGGGGTTGTAAGTTCCGCCTGGACTGAAGCAGCGATGTTTCGAGGTTTTGAGATCATCTTAAAGGGGAAAGACCCACAAGCAGGTCTAATAGTGACGCCAAGGATCTGTGGCATCTGTGGGGGTAGCCACCTCTACAAAGCAGCCTACGCTCTCGATACAGCGTGGAAAACAAAGATGCCCAAGAATGCGACGTTGATACGCAACATCGCGCAGGCCTGCGAAACCTTACAAAGTATCCCCCGCTATTTCTATGCTCTCTTCGCTATAGACCTGACCAATAAGAACTACGCTTCATCTCCCCTTTATGAAGAAGCGTTAAGGCGATTCGCACCATACAGCGGTGCCAGTTATCAAAAAGGCGTGATCGTTTCGAACAAGCCTGTGGAGATCTACGCCATCTTTGGAGGCCAGTGGCCACACTCCAGTTTCATGGTTCCCGGCGGCGTCATGTGTGCACCAACGTTGTCTGACGTCACTCGGTCAATGTCAATTCTGGAGTACTTCAGGCGAGAGTGGCTAGAAGGCACTTGGCTGGGCTGTTCAGTTGAGCGTTGGTTGCAAAACAAAACCTGGGAGGACGTACTGGCCTGGGTTGAGGAGAACGAGAGCCAGTACAACAGTGACTGCGGTTTCTTCATTCGCTACTGCATGGACGTAGGTCTTGACAAGTACGGCCAAGGCTCCGGTAACTATTTGGCCGTCGGAACATATTTTGATCCCGAGTTGTACAAAACACCAACGATAGAAGGTCGCAATGCCGCCCTGATCGGTAGATCCGGTGTCTATGCAAACGGTCAGTTCTCAGAGTTCGATCAAGCTCGAGTTACAGAAGACGTCTCACACTCCTTCTATGAAGGTAACAGACCGCTTCATCCCTTCGAAGGCGAGACTATACCCATGGACCCCGAACGGGGTCGGAAGATGGACAAGTACTCCTGGGCTAAGTCCCCCAGATATGACGTCGAAGGAGTCGGACACATCCCCTTAGAGGCAGGGCCTTTGGCAAGACGAATGGCTGCGGCAGCTCCAAATGCCGCGGCTCATCAGGACAATGATCCTTTGTTCCTTGACATCTTGAACAAGATAGGACCCTCAGTGATGGTCCGTCAGTTAGCGAGAATGCACGAGGGGCCGAAGTACTTCACCTGGGTCAAAGAATGGCTCTCCCAGATCGACCTTCACGAAAGTTTCTACAACAAGCCCGAAGAGCTGACAGAAGGGAAGGGATTCGGCGGCACTGAAGCAGCACGCGGATCTCTTTGCGATTGGATCGTCATAGATGATGGAAAGATTGCCAACTATCAAGTGGTAACCCCAACCGCCTGGAACATCGGTCCACGAGACAGCGCCGGAACTCTCGGACCTATCGAACAGGCTCTCGTCGGAGCGCCAATCAAAGACGTCGAGGATCCCGTAGAACTGGGACATGTGGCTAGGAGTTTCGACTCCTGCTTAGTTTGCACCGTACATGCATACGACGAACGAACTGGTAAGGAACTGTCGAGATTTCTCGTGAACGGAATGGTATAGAAGGTGGTCGACTCGCCCTTTGACTATCTAACATCACAAAACACAGGGACTGTCCTGATTGGTTGTGGCAACATCTTGCGCGGCGATGACGCCTTGGGGCCAATCCTGATCCGACAGCTCTTCACAGATGGATACGCACAAAGGGTCACTTTAGTCGATGGCGGCACCGCAGGTATGGACGTCGCCTTCAAGATGAAAGGCGCCACGAAGGTAATACTAGTGGATGCTTATCGTGATGGTTCTGATCCCGGAACAATATACAAAGTGCCGGGATCAGAGCTAGAACGGCTTCCTGAACTGGAAACTTTCCAAAGTCACGCTTTTCGATGGGACCATTCCCTGGCCTTCGCCCGTTGGTTGCTGGACGAAAGCGAATATCCCGAGGAAATCACGGTGTTTTTGGTATCCATCTCATCCACAGAGCTTGGAGCCGACCTATCTGAAGAGATAAAATCAGTGCTTCCCATGCTCAAAATGCTGGTAGTCATCGAAGCTGGACTCGCAGTTGCGATAGATGTAACAATTTCATCCTCCGGAGTCTTAAAGGTCACCGATGAGCAATACGGGTTGGATCTACCCGAGACTGTGGGCGTCCGTCTAGTCGAAGGAGTACTCGAGGTTCACCTTCTTGACGACAAAGGTGCGGGCAGACCAACGAAGATAGTCACTTTGAGCGGTAGGAGGGGCGTCGAGGTCTCTGATATCATCGACAACTTAGGTCATGAGTTAGTCGTGCATGGTGTCTTTGACGAGGAGACGCGGACACTCAAGGTTCCTGTTACAAAAGCCGCCTCTACGACAATGGATTATCTTTCTTGAGAGATGTGCTGTCCATGAGAACGCTCGTAGGCTTGGATGAAGAGACCTTATGGGAACAAGGCGTATACAAAGACGACTTCAGTCTGAAACGATTAACATCGCAAGGAGATCGAAGTGAGATGAGTGCCCGGTCTCAAGACACGGTGACGGTAACAAGGACAACATAAAGATCGAGGTACTATGTCACACGAACTCCATGAGAATCCCAACACAACCACCTACCTGGCGTTGGATCACCTCGGCGTAGGACCACTTCCTTTGAGTCTTATGGTCTTTCCAAAGACACTATGGGAAGATCTCGCTTTGGATCTTCAGCAAGGGATCAAACCGACAAGCACTCGTCATCCTCTTTTTATGAGATACGTGGCTGACGGTAAAATAGACCTTGCAATTGAGGAACTGGCGAGCTTCGATTCCGAACCATGGGTCCAATACAACCTTGGTGTTCTAAAAGGGAAGAGCTCCCTCCAGGCTAGGCGTCTATACGATAAAGAACTCTTGATCTTAGATGAACTGGCTCGTTTCACGCTAGGGGAAACAGACACATTAAGTCCTCAGATACGAGAAACTCTTCATCAACACCCTATAACAGCACTAAGAGCACTTTGTGGGTTCTCCCTATTGGCGTTGTCTTGCGAGACCGATGACAAGTTCTTGAGACGTGAGGTTCTCGATCAATTGGCATCGATGACTGTCGGACCACTTACGCCTTTGACCGCACTGATCCAAAGAACCGTACTTGGCTACTATAAAGAACTGGGTCTAAGCGACGCAGAAGCTATATCAGGCTACCGGCACTCACTTAAAGTGCTAGAAAAGACAGATCTATCACAAGATATAGGTTCTCTCCATCTAGAACTGGCCACCATCTTTCATGAACTGGGAAGCTCCAATCCAGGTTATCTACAAGAGGCCGTGAAATGTTACCAGTCTGCGACAAAGTACTTCTCGAGAAAGAACAACCCTGAGACATTCGGTTCCATACAGATAGACTTAGCCGTCTGTTATCTTGCTATGCCAATGTCCGAGGTCAAGGAGTCTCTGCGATACGCCGTCGCCATTTCAGCTTTACGAGAAGCTTCACGGATATTTCGAAAAGAAAGCCATCCCCGGCAATGGCTGGCAACTCAACTTAACCTGGCTAACGCCCTCATCTATGCTCCCTCTTCGCATACAACTGACAACCTCGTTGAAGCGGTATCGATCTACTCAGAACTAGCTGCGTGCCCCCAGATGAAAGAAGATCCCAACACCTATGCGCATCTCATGTTCAACTGGGGAAACGCGATGGCGCATCTTGGTGACTTCACCCAAGCTCGATCGCGGCTACATGAAGCTCGCCGAATTTTTGAGGAGTTCCAGAGCTACCAAGATGTCAAGGCTGTGAGAGACCTTTTGGATGAGATCGAAAGACACCATATGAAAGAGGCAACCGATGGAGCTATACGAGCAGATATTGATGGATGAGGCCTTTAGAACAGCGGCCATTAGATACCTCGAAACGGTCGAAGAACGACTAGGGAGCGAGATCCTTCGGGCTCTTTCAACGAGGCCGGATCCGAAAGAGTTGGCATTTCGGGAGCAGTATCTAAAAATTTTGATGGAAGAACTTGATCTTACGGGAACCTCCGGTGCCCTGGCGATCTGCGGCTACCTCAAGTCCGTCATAGTCCCTGTAGAAGATGGCACTAAGAGCATTGACGACCATGTCAAGGAACTCGCCTGGAATGCACTTTTCAAGTCCTTTAGCACTCAGCTTCAAAACATAGTGCAAAGGTACGAGATCGCAGGGAGGCTCTAATGGAAGAGCTGAAAATTGAAAGTACCTGGGAGATACTTGAGAAAGAGTTAGAACGTCTAGATACAGCGGTGCAGGAGATTCATTCGTTGGATGAGATCTCAAAGAAAAAGGCGCTGGAGATGAAGTCGTCTCTGGAGGAGTTCTTCACTAAAGTTCTTCACCAAGTTATAGTTTGTCTTAGAGAAACTCCTCAAGGAGACACTCTAAGAAAGAGACTCATGCAAGATCCCTTTGTCGTTACAGGACTCTCCGTGTGCGGACTTGTTGAACCAACCTTGTCGCAGGAGATAGTGATGCTTGTGGAGAACATTCGTCCTCAACTTAGAGCTCAAGGTGGTGATGTCGAGATTATCGCGTTTGAGGAGCACTCGTTGTTCCTTCGAACTACAGGTTCCTTGTCAGGCTGTGGTGGCACTGAAGTTCAAAAAGAGTTAGCCGCATTTCTTCAGAGCCAAGTGGGTCCTCAACTGAACGTAGTCTTTGAAGATCAACCAACCGACGACGCACAAGACACTAACGCTATCAAATTAAGTCGCTTCCGGGAGGTGGCTCGTCTTGACGACCTTGAAGAGTCAAAGCCTATTCCCATTGATCTAGGCTCGCAACGGGTAGTATTCATCAAGATAGGTACACAGGTTTCTTGCTTCAAAGACAGCTGTGGACACCTCGGCCTCCCACTTGACAACGCCGAAGTATGTGACCAAGTCCTCACCTGTCGTTGGCACGGGTTCCGTTTCGATGCATTGACTGGCGAGGGCCTCAGTATTCCAGGCGTGGATTTGGAAAGAGTACCGGTAAGGGTAAAGTCAGGTGTCGTTTCGATACGGGAGAGCATGTGAGGCCCATCAAACTCTTTGGAGGAGACTCGCCCGGAGGACTGCGCTTGCCACCCGCAAAGGCTTCAAGAAGGAACCTTTACGGCCCAAGAGGCGTCACCATTCACGGTAACGATCTCATAGTTTGTGACACCGGAAACCATAGAGTACTGATATACAAGGACTTTGTCGAGTCCGGTCGCTATGAGGCAGACATCGTAATCGGTCAAGATGACTTCGATTCAGAGCGTCATTGTTCCAGCGAAGCAAAGTCGGGGCTGTACATGCCTACCCAAGCTGAGGTCATAGATGACTACTTAGTAGTCGCCGACTCATGGCACCACCGCCTGGTTGTGTTTGACTACGATTCCAATGGAGAGCCCTCGCAACATGCCGTATGCGTTATAGGTCAAAATGATCTCAACAGCATTGACGCTAACCAAGGATCAAACGATCCCTCCGCGAACTCGCTTTATTGGCCCTTCGGGTTTGTTGTCTTGAACGACTCGCTTTTCGTTGCCGACACCGGTAATCGAAGAGTTCTCGCGTGGTCAATGTCAAGGTTCCCAGACCTTGAATCAGCACGCCTAGTACTGGGACAAAACAGTATGTTCGAGCGAGAAGAAAACAGAGGTGAATTGGCTGGTGACACCTTTAGATGGCCACACGCTTTAGACGGAACTGAAGAGATGCTATTTGTAGCTGACGCCGGTAACCACAGAGTTCTTGGGTTCAACCAAACAAAGCTAAAGGAACCCGCCCAGGTAATCATCGGACAAACTGGCCCTTTTGAAAACTCGGAGTGGCCCTACGGTCCTCAAAGTGCAACCAAACTCCGATTTCCCTACGGTCTCAGCGTTGACAAAGGGAGGCTCGCTGTAGCTGACACAGCAAACAACAGGGTACTCATATATCGTAAGTTGCCAAGGGGGTATGGAGAAGGTGCCGACCATGTCTTAGGCCAAGTCAACTTCGAACAAAATGGAGAGAACCGATGGCAGACTGTAGCTTCCGACACCTTCTGCTGGCCCTATGGAGTGGATATGGTTGGAAACCTGCTTGCCGTTGCAGATAGTGGAAACAACAGAGTAGCGATTTGGAAGTTGGAGGAGTGAGTTAGAGATGTGTCTTGGAGTACCTGGTTTAATCAAGGAATTGGATCCTTCTGGTGCTGTCCTTACGGGAATGGTAGACTTCGCGGGAATCACTAGAGAGGTTTGTTTCGCGTCTCTACCAGATGTCAAGGTGGGAGAGTATGTCTTGGTTCATGTAGGCTTTGCCCTTACAAAACTCGAAGAACAAACAGCCATGGAGACTTTGGATCTCTTCAAGGAGATGGGCGTACTTCGAGACGAACTCGGCGTCCCCGACCCAAAAACATCTGACTCATAACGAGTACCTCAAGAGTTAAGATCTATACTTCGACACAGCCACCATAACTTGTCCTGCGGCAATATTTTCATCGTTACAGCTGAGGCGAGTGTTGTAATAGGGCTCATAAGGAAGTCGCTCTTCAATCAGGTGTCGTAGCAGCAGGTTTTGAAATACCCCTCCCGAGAAACAGAGAACTTGGGGCTTGTAAGTGATCGTCAGTTCCCCTATCGCATCTACCAGAGCACATGCCAAAGAAAGATGAAAGTCCAAGGCTAGCTGATCAGGTTCGAAAGAGTCTAACGAGCGAAAACACAGATCATCCAGATATTCCCTATACTTTATCTCTCCGTGTTCATACCTCAACAGCTGGACTCTTTGTGGTACACGTCCCTTCTCCAAAGCCGACACAGCCAGATTTTCCAACCAAATAGCAGCCTGACCTTCATAAGTAGTTGCCTGAAAGTATCCACAGATAGCCGCCACCGCATCAAAAAGACGCCCAGTGGAAGAGGTTGGGAAAGAAGGACTTAACTTAGCAAGCTCGACCATCTTTGCTACCTTGGATAACTCGAAGGTTGAAACAAAGTGTCTCCAAGCCCCTTCACTTATGTATCCCGAGAGACATTGCAAGGGAGATCTTGCCGCAGCATCACCGCCTATAAGAACGGAGTACTCAAGATGGCCAACACGAACTAGACCATTTTCCAAATCTCCACAGAAAAACTCACCGCCCCATATGGCACCATCATCTCCAAAGCCAGTGCCATCAAGAGCCACGCCTAAGATAGAGCGATCCCAAAGGCCATGCTCTGCGACGACCGAAGCTATGTGTGCCCTGTGGTGTTGAACCTCGATTAAACACCTTGCACGGTAGCTGTTTACGTACTCTATGGCAAGATGATGAGAACGATAGTCAGGATGCAGATCTGTTGCTACAATCAACGAGGTTGCATCGAGTTCAAACAGCTCAATTAAATCAGCAACGCTGCGCCTATGATCCTTTTGTACCGAAAAGTAAGAGAGATCTCCCAGATATCCTGTAACGTGCAGACTTCCTTCCACCAAAATTCCAACTGTTGACTTTAGATCAGCACCGCAACCAAGTACAGGCACATCTATCACCGGTAGCTGGGCGACCGTAGATGGAGCAAATCCACGAGACCTCCGGAAAAACACAGTTCGTTCCCGCGTGTCGATAGCAACAACAGAGTCGTCCAGACGTCGAGCTATTGGGCGTTCACCTAATAACACTGCATCTGCAATATCAATAAAGGTTTCAAAGACATCCCCGTCTCTATATACCATTGGCTCAGAAGACCTATTGCCGCTTGTCATCACCAGCAAGTTCGGTGCCCCAAAGTGAAATAGCAGGTGATGTATCGGTGCATACGGCAACATCACTCCCAATCTCCAATCCCCTGGGGCAACGTATGTGGGGCTGCATTTAGCCTTCAACAAGACGATAGGAGACGCCTGTGACTGCAGTAAGTTCTTCTCGGACTCTTTGACGTGAGCAAACTCTTCAAGGGTTTCGAGATCTTTAGCCATTAAAGCAAACGGCTTTTCTTTGCGGAACTTCCTCTCTCTCAGTGTCTCGACCACGGTTGAGTTGAGTGCATCAACAGCCAACAGATATCCGCCGATGCCCTTCATAGATAGAATCAGTCCATTTTGCAGACTCTGCGCAGCCAGCTTTATGGCGTCTAAGCCGCTGGCTACCTCTTTGTATCCTTGAGTTTCACGTTCATAAAAGACATACGCCGGACCACAGCTAGGACAAGCTATTGGTTCAGCATGAAAGCGCCTGTTTGAAACGTCTTTATACTCTTTGGCACAGTATTCACACAAGGGCCAACCTTGCATTGTCGTATTTGCCCTATCATAGGGAAGTCTCTCAACCACCGAAAATCGCGGTCCACAGTCAGTACAGTTGATGTAAGGGTATAGATATCTTCTATCACCACTATCGAACAACTCCAAGAGGCAGGAGTCACATAGCTTTAGGTCCACTGGAATCTCCGCTCTTTTAACTCCCGCCTGAGCCGAATCGATAATGGAAAATCCCGCCAAATCCTCGTCTAACACTTGTTTCACTGCTACTTTGTCGATTCTGGCATTTGGAGGCGGATTCGACAACAGTGCTAGTTGTAGCGACTCAGATTCAACCGCGCCATCTAAGAAGATCTCCACTCCGGAACCATCGTTTCTGATCCATCCTCTCAAACCTAAGGACTGAGCTCTTCTAAAAACAAATGGGCGGAATCCCACTCCCTGAACCACTCCTGTTACTCTGAGGAGAATTGCCACTTTGATACTCCCTTCTATGGCACAGCTTTTCATATATCATTGAACCAAAGAGGCGTGCCAGGGTGTTCTCCATGAGGCAGGTACGGTTAATCCACCTCAACACGTGAGGAAAGACAAAAACAAGCTAGCAGATTTTAGCACACTTTGACGGACCTGTGGGCACAAGCTAGCTCATAGGTACTTCTAACCAGGTACGAGATTCGCTTATTCTAAAGCACATCCACCTAGATTCGACTTAGTTCCAACCGCTACCACAAGCCCAGCCACAACGAACGTAGACGCCATCAGCAAAAACGCCGACACAAAACCTACCTCAGTTACAGCAATTCCCAAGATCGCGATCCAGATACTGCCTATGGACTGAGACACAGTGAAAAATATCCCGAAGCCAGCTCTAGCGTTGGGATCTGAGAGCAAATCAGAAAAGAGTGTCTGGCGCAGAGACAGTTCGGAGTACGTGAAGATGCCTACTAACAGTCCGCTAACGGCAAGAGTCAACAACGAACGTCCGAGCAACACGAAGGTCACGAGAGAAACTGCACCCAATGCATAGTTAGCAAGCAAAACTCTCCTATGGCCCATCCGATCCGCAGTACTTCCCAAT